>JAKJFY010000099.1:0-3150 GCA_022704665.1 Spirochaetota bacterium
TCAAGGCAAAAAAGATGGAAATGATAGTAACCGAAAATGTAGCGATGAGTCCGTCGGGCACAAAGGAAAGAATCCTAAGATATGGATCTGGACTTATGAGCGGCAAGATTATCAGCATTGCTATAGCCCCGAAGAAGGAGATATTCCAAGCTGACATAAGGCTGCCCTCGTCCTTTATGGGGATGAGGGTGCCGTCGGTTACATTGATGGTCATTTTTTCGGAGCTTTTTGAATTCTTTTCAGACGATGAGTGGCCTTTCATTTTTATGCTTTGTTGACCATTCTATTATGGCTTTCATGCCTATTGGAGCCATTTCTTGACAAGTTCGTCGAGCTTGCCAGATTCCTTGACTTTGGCAAGACCATCGTTGAAGAGTTTTTGGGTCTTTGTATCTCCTTTCTTGAAGACAAAGCCCAGCCACTCATCGGTGAAGGGTTCACCGGCAATCTTTAACCTGTCCTTATATGACGCGTTCTGGAGCGCAAAATTGGCCGCAATGGGTGAATCTGCAACCACACCATTGATATTTCCGTTTGCGAGATCTTCGAAAGCAAGTCCTATTTCATCGTATGTCTTGAGTTCGACACCAGAGACTTTGCTGATTTCGATAGCGCCGGTTGTTCCGATCTGCGCGCCAACCTTCTTGCCTACCATATCCGCGAGGCTGCTTACTCCCGTAGTTTCTTTTCGGACAACGAGAACCTGGCCAGCATTTACATAAGGCTCGGAGAAATCCATTGTCGCCTTGCGTTCTTCGGTGATTGTGACAGAGGATGCTATGACCTTGTAGTTGCCCGTGGCGAGGCCTGCAAAAATGCCATCCCAAGCTGTATTCTTGAATTCCACTTCGAAGCCGCCAGCCTTGGCGATTTCGTTTACAAGATCGATATCGAATCCCACGATATTTTTATTCTCATCGACATATTCCATGGGTGGCCAGGTAGCATCGGTGGCAACAACTATCTTGGTTGGCTTTTTTGCGCAGGAAAAGAGGCTACCCGTGGCGAGTGCGACAAGCAAGGCAAGCGCAACAGTGGCGAAAATTGATGTAAGTTTTTTCATACCTCTGCTCCTTTGGACATCTATTTGAATCCATGTCCTGTATCAAAGCAATTTATTGTATGAGGAGAATATGGCGAATTGCATATAGTGTCAATAATCTCGAATAAATATGGAGCTTTTGGGGCACGGGGCATGGAGCACATCTGGTATTGGATACAAAATAGTGTAACGGCTTTATAGAGCCGCAAGGCGAGATGTGATAGCGGCTAGCGCTCGAATGCTGAGGTGCTCTTTGCCGGATAGATATGTTTCAAGGGTATCATTCAAGGGTTTTCCCCATTTATCCGGTACACCGTTTATTATGCCGATCACAGTCCCCACAAGGCCAGCGTTGCAGTCGACATCGAGGCCTGCATGAGCAAGGATGCGGAAGGATTCGGTCATGTCGCAATTCCCAAACCATAGTGCGGTGATAACAGCTGCAATATTAGGGTAAGCATGAATCCAGTTATAGCGTTCGAAATACACATCGAGCTTTTCCCAAGCTGCTTCTGGTTTTTCGCACGAGCGGACTATCTCGAAACATTTTGTAAGCACGGCAGCATATTCGCTTTTTACAGGTATGAATTCAGCGGCACCAGTAAGGAGGGTACAGGGGTCCGATAGAATGAATGCGAGAGAAGTAAGAACCGCGGCATAGATTTCTCCATAGACTCCATTTTCTGCATGCGATACTACGCCATCGAGATAGGCGAGGCGAGCAGCTTCCATGGGCCAGGAAGGGCTCACAAGGCCACATACCATGCCACGCATCTGCGCTCCTATCCAATTCGAGTAGGGGTTGTGCCAAGAGCCTGATTCTGGAGGGAATATGCCATCAGCCAAGTTGTGCAATGCTATCCATTCGGCAGACCATCCAAAGGGAATCTGGCGTATCCACTCAAGCGCAATGTCACGCGATGTCAGGTTTCGTCCATGTTTTTCCAGCACATCTAGAAACGCGAGCTCATAGACAACATCATCGTTTGTCGTTTCTGGTTCTGTTATGTACTCGTCTATGTGGCCATAGATCTTATGTAATTGCTCGCCATGATAACCTTCGATTGCAGTACCGAATGCGCCACCTGCAAGTTGGCCAAGCCAGCCAGCATGTATCCTGGCTTCCAAATCGCCGGGTAGAGAAGGTCGATCGGTCTCGGCTACGGTTGTGGCAGGCATTGCTTCGCGAACCTCATCCCATTCTTGTGGATGTTCATAGCGCCAATATGAATGGGAGAGGTCTCTAGGCGCATAGTGGATTTCGTGGAGAAGCTCGGCCGTGAGAGCACGCAAATCAGGGCTCGGCTTTCCTCCATGCGAAATTCTGCATGATTCAGCCATAGCTAGGCCTTCATGCAAAAGCACTTCGGCCTTCGAGACATCGTAGCCTTTGTTCCCCATGGCCTGGACCATTTCCAGATATGGAATCTCGGGCGCTCCCGAACCAGGGACGGAGGAATGCCAAAACAGCGCTATCAAATCATCAGCGGTAGGGAACACTGTATCACTAGTATACCAATTGCTTTCGTGCGTCCTGCGATCCAGAGGAATGGCTGAAAGCCTGAGCTCTCGTTCGATCTTCCAAGCAGGACGAAAGGGCATCGTATTCGGTTTGTTTGATTTTTGATTCATAGTGCTTTCCTTTCGCGCTCGCGGGCACGGCGCGAATATACATAGAGGGCGACGAGAGTCGCTATATATGGCACCATCGACGTAAATTGTGGGCTGACTCCATAGCTTTGCAAGAAAAGCCCAAGCCCGTCGAAAAAGCCAAAGAGCAACGAAATCAGCGCTATCCCATAAGGATGACCATCCACAAGAATAATCGCTGCCAAGGAAATCCATCCGCGGCCAGCCGTCATGTTCTCGGCAAAGAGAGTTACATAGCCCAGCGAAAGATAGGCTCCCGCTAGCCCGCAGAATACAGCGCACAATAGAAGAGCTTGAATCCTCATGCTAGAAGTGCGCACCCCGCTCGAATCTAGCGAGTTCGAATTATAGCCCGCTGCTCTCAGCCTCAAGCCAAAACGTGTCTTGAATACGAGATAATAGCAGATAAATGTTGCAATCACAGCAAGATACACGATTAGGTTTCTACCGGATACAAT
>JAKJFY010000100.1:0-3140 GCA_022704665.1 Spirochaetota bacterium
ATCACCGAACCGATGGCGATGGAGGCAGGACAGTGAAATCGACTATCAGAATTGTTTACATTGTGTTGATTTCTCTGGCTGCTGCAGTTGTAGCCATGGCAATTGCCGCGATCGTGCTCGGCATTCTCGGAGCTAGCGTAACACAGACCTTCAAGATAATTTTGACCGAGCCGTTAAAGGATATTGTAGGAATTACTGAAATCCTCGTGCGAGCCATACCTCTCACGCTGGTGAGTCTAGGCATCGCGATATCCTTCCGATCGGGAATTTTGAACATTGGGGCGGAAGGCCAGATTCAGATGGGAGTAATTGCCGGAGCAGCGGTGGCTATTGCATTGCCAAATATGCCTAAGTTTTTGCTTGTACCGCTCGCGCTGCTTGCAGGCACCATAGGTGGGGCTCTTTGGAGCTTTGTTCCAGGGTATCTGCGAGCCGTGCTTGGGGTAAACGAAATCTTATCTACGGTTATGATGAATTATATTGCGGTACAGTTTTATGGCTTTTTACTTCGCGGCCCAATGATAGATCCTGCCGAGCTGCAGGTCGGTTCAGGCACGCCTCAGTCGGTAAGGCTTCCCAGGTCTGCATGGATCGATCGAATCATCCCAGGAACGCGTCTGCACTGGGGAATTGCCATCGCGCTCGGTTTGGCATTAGTTGTATATATTCTTCTTTGGAGAACGACCTGGGGATTTAGAATGAGGGCAGCTGGAGCATCGCCAAAGTCCGCACGGTATGCGGGGATAAATGTCGAACGCTGTCTTTTGATGGCCATGGTGTTGGCTGGGGCTTTTGCTGGACTTGCAGGGGCTGTGGAGGTAACCGGCGTCCATAGGCGGGCTATCGAAGGCATTTCTTCGAACTATGGCTTTTCCGGTGTCGTAGTTGCGCTCTTTGGAGGTTTGCATCCGGCTGGAATCATTCCTTCCGCAGTTTTCTTTGGACTATTGCTTGTTGGGGCCGATATGACTCAGAGGATGATTTCCATTCCTGCAAATATGATACTGGTGCTTCAGGGAGCTGTCATTCTCAGCATTATCTCGGCTAAGATGCTCATCAACGACCCTTATCTCTACGACAGATTCGCGAGGCGATTCGCATCGGGCTCTTTTGGCCCTCGCCGTCCGAAAACGCCAAAGGAAGGTGGGGCATGAATTTTTTTACGTTTGTCAACAATGTCCTCTCGATAGGAATACCTTTTTCTGTGGCTCTTCTATTGGCCGCGCTGGGGGAGATGTTCAATCAGAGGGCGGGAGTGTTCAATCTAGGCTGCGAAGGGATAATGTCGATGGGAGCCTTCATGGGTTTTCTTCCGGCATATTATCTTCAAGAGACAGCGCTTGCGCCTTATTCAAACATGATAGGGATATTGGGAGCGGCAGGCATTGGTGTACTTCTTGGCGTTTTGTACGCACTGGTTACAGTCACATTCAAAGCGCCTCAAGGTATTGCGGGTATTGGGCTTCAGATGCTGGGCTGGGGAATCGCCGGGACACTTTTTCGATTCTTTATCGGGGGAGTAACGGGTGTTCCGGGATTACCCAATAGGCCTATACCTCTATTATCGAAGGTTCCTTTTTTGGGGCCTATTATCTTTTCGATGAATGGGCTTGCATACTTTGCTTTTTTATTTGTGCCATTCAGCTATTATCTGCTGTTCAAGACACCTTGGGGGCTCAAGGTGCGCGCTGTAGGTACCTATCCGAGGGCTGCCGACACTATGGGTATTCCGGTCAGCAAGACGCGATACCAAGCGCTTGCACTAGGAGGGCTATTGGCTGGATTGGCGGGGGCCTATCTTTCTTTGGGTCAGGCCAAGATGTTTGCGGACGATATCGTGGCTGGAAGAGGATTCATTGCGGTTGCGCTTGTATACTTTGGTCAATGGCATCCTTTGGGGATTCTAGGAGGTGCATTGCTTTTTAGCATTGCTCAATCTCTGCAGTTGGCTATCCAGGTGTTGGGAATAAATTTTCCCTATGAGTTTGCTGTAATGCTACCTTATGTGCTCGTAATAGTCGTGCTCGCCATAACTAGAGGTTCGGCCATAAAGGGGCCGGCAGAGCTGGGCAAGGCCTATGATAGAGAGAAGAGAATATGACGGAGAAAAGCCTTCCTGACTTTAGGATTGAGACGCTTGGGAATTGCCCGGTGAATTCTCCCCTGGGGCTGGCAAGCGCTCCAGGAGAAGGGAGACCTGTTTTTGTCCCTGAAGATCGCTTTATCTACTACAACATCGAGCGAGATATAAGAAAAGAGACTGGTAGTCCCGCTTCTAAGGAAAAAAAGGAGCAAGATTACGGCTCTTTGGCAGAAAAAGTCGACCAGCTCCTCGAAGTGGCGGGTCCTCGCCAGCAAATCTATTTTAGCCCTTCACATGTCCATGCTGGTATTGTGACCTGCGGAGGGCTTTGCCCTGGTCTCAACGATGTGATCCGCTCTGTCGTGAGAAGTCTTTGGTATCTCTATGGAGTTCGCAGAATATCGGGCATCAGGTATGGTTATAAGGGCTTTTTGCCGGAATATGGATTCGGGGTAGTTCCCCTTGACCCAGATATTGTCGATGACATCCACAAAATTGGGGGTACGATGCTTGGTACTTCGCGTGGGGGTGGCGAGCGAACCTCGGATATTGTGGATACCATAGAACAGCTCAATCTCAATATGCTCTTTGCAATCGGAGGAGATGGTACCCAAAAGGGAGCTCTGGCTATAGCCGAAGAGATGGAGCGCAGAGGTCTTAGAATCGCCGTTGTAGGAATTCCCAAGACAATTGACAACGACATCGAATTCGTAGAGAAGACTTTTGGCTTCGATACGGCTGTAGTAAAGGCTTCCGAGGCTGTTTCGGCAGCTCACATGGAGGCACATTCCCAGATAAAGGGCATAGGTCTTGTCAAGCTTATGGGTAGAGACTCGGGGTTTATTGCCGTCCAGACTGTGCTCGCCGTTCATGAAGCCAATTTCGTTTTGATTCCGGAGGTACCATTTGATCTCGAAGGACCGAATGGTTTTCTTTCGGCGCTGGAAGACCGGCTCGAAAGGCGAGGGCATGCGGTGATAGTGGTTGCCGAAGGGGCTGGGCAACACTTCTTCGATCAGCCAGTTACCTATGACGCTTCGGGCAATAAGAAGCTTGG
>JAKJFY010000101.1:0-2977 GCA_022704665.1 Spirochaetota bacterium
GGATCGTATGCTGCATAAACCCGCTGAGCTCTCTGGAGGCCAGCGTCAGCGCGTCGCAATTGCTCGCGCTCTTGTTATGAAGCCAGCAATTGTACTCGCAGATGAACCCACTGCCAATCTAGACTCTGCCACTGGCGAAAGCATCTTGCGTCTTATGCGCAAAATGAACGAAACTTTTGGCACGACTTTTATCTTCAGCACCCACGATCCTGACATAGTCGAAGAAGCCGATCACATTATAAGGCTCAAAGATGGCATAATCGTAGAGGATCGCAGAATAGTTGAAGATCAGGATGATAAATTGGGTTTTCGGCCTTCGGTTAGAGCCACTAGCCCAGAAGCGACTAGCACAGGGCTTAATGGCATAGAAGCCACCGGCACAGAGGGCAGTCAGCCATGATTTCTGCACGTCTCGCATGGAGGAATCTCGGTCTTCACCGAAAGAAATCCCTAATCATAGGTCTCATAATGGGACTCGGAATTCTTATTCTATTTGTTGGGAATTCTTTGATAGATACTACAATCTCTGGCCTGCGCCGAATGTTTGTAGAAGGCTACACTGGAGACCTGATGGTAACTGGTCCAACAGAATTTGCTACCACTGTGCTAGGCGAAACCGCAGGGAGCGAAGAAGTGTTGCCTCATATTGCTCAAATAAAGAAATACGAGGATTTTTTGAAAGCACATAAAGATGTAGCCTCGATTCTTCCAATCTTGAGTGGGCAAGTATCCTTTGGAATTGGTGAGGAAGAACTTGGATCAGGCTATTGTTTTGGTGTGAATATCTCTGATTATCGGGCTTTTTTCCCTGATAATGTGAGTCTCGTGTCGGGCGAGTGGCCAGAAGAGAGCGATGAACCTTGGGTTCTTCTCTCAGAGCCTACCTATGCACTGCTTCAACAGAGCGGCAATACCGAAGTAAAGCCCGGGACAAAGATAATTATGACTGCACTGGCCAATTCGGCGGGCACTGTAATACGCGAAGTCAGCGTAAAAGGCATCATAAAATTCAATCAGAGCAATGAACAGCTTGCGGGTATCACTCTTGTCGATGCGGATACAATGCGCGACCTTTTGGGTTTTGCGAGCTTACGAGATGGAGCTCCTAAGTTGAGCGAGCACGAAGCAGCCTTCTTGACGGACTTTGATCCCGATAGTCTGTTCGATGATCTATTCGCAAGCCAGACGATTATGACAGAAGGCGAAGAGCAACTCGAGCTAGCCTTAGAGCCTTCGCAGGTAACTGCAGAGATTGTGCCGGCTTGGCAATTTCTTCTTGTGCGAGCAAAAAAAGGAGCCAATACTTCCAAGCTTTTGGACGAACTTCAAGCCTTTTCCGAACAGCTTGGAGATGGAGATCGCGTGCAGGATTGGGTTGCAGGAGCTGGAAAGGTCGCTAGAACGGCAGTAACGATTCGTCTTGTATTCGATCTATTGGTGGCGATCATTGCAGTCGTCGTAGTAATGATAATGATGAATGTTCTTGTCATATCCGTCAATGAGCGCCTCCACGAGATTGGCACGCTTAGGGCCATAGGAGCCAAGCGGCGTGTTGTTCGCAGCATGATTCTATATGAGACCACATTTATGGCGCTGATCGCCGGAGCAGCCGGTCTTATTCTAGGGTTTATCTTGCTCCTTATCATGGGGAAAGTCGGCATAAGAGCGCCTAATCTCTTTTTCGAAGCTCTTTTTGGGGGAGAGATCTTAAAGCCAGTTATATCAATGGGAGCGGCCGTTCGCGCGTTTCTTTGGATTCTGGTTATGGCCTTGGCTGCTTCCTGGTATCCGACAAGGGTGGCGGTACGAATCGAGCCAGTTGTCGCAATGAGAGGAGAATGAATATGCATCTTTCAAATCTTAAACTCCATTTGAAGCTTGCGGCTCGGAATGTTCGTAGGCAACCCAATAGAACGATTGCCCTTGGGGGAGCGGTGGCCTTTAGTGCACTGATTATGACTCTTATATCTGGGTTTGTGAGCGGAATGGATGAGGCAATTCAGGACAATGTTACTCTCTATTCAGGGGGGCACATATTGATTTCGGGCTATACCCCTAGCTGGAGCGGTAGGCTTCAGAATCGATTCATAGATGATGAGATAGCGAAAACTGTAGAATCCGCTATTTCTGATATCAGAACGGTTTCTCCGCTTGCTCAGGCAAGAGCTACAGTAGTTTTTGGAACTCGAGAAATACAACTTACTCTCCGTGGTGTTGATTGGACAAAGGATGAGCTATATCACGATTCTCTCCTTTTATCGAGTGGAGATTGGGAAGCGCTAAACGAGCAGGATAGAAGCATTCTCATGAGTTCTCAGTCCGCAGATCGATTTGGCCTAGCGATTGGAGACCAGGTGGTTGTAAGGCTCACAACGGCATCAGGTCAGCAGAATGTGACGGATTATACCGTTTCGGCGATCTACGACGATGCCGCATCCGGCGGTATGACAACTGCTTTTGTTTCTTTGGAGGATTTAATAGCCGATCTCAATATGAAACCGAATGAACAGCAACAAATAGCGATTTTTCTTAAGGACAGCACCAATGCAGAACATGCGGCAAAAGCTATTGCTACGGCGCTTGACGAAAAGGGTTATAGCATTGCCTCTGGAAGCGAGCAGGCAACTCAGCGCCGGCTGAATTCCGGAAAAGCGGTCTACTCCATCTCTACAGTACAAGAGCTCGCTGGAGAAATAGGCTCCGCTCTCGGTTCTATCCGTTGGATTGGGTACGCAGTGTTCATTCTTATGTTGCTTGTAAGCGCTACGGGCATTGCAAATTCATATCAGATGGTGCTCCTCGAGCGGACTAAGGAAATAGGTATGCTGCGATGCATTGGTTTCAAGAAGAAAGATGTGTTTGCATCTTTTATCTCCGAAGGTATTTTGCTTGCAGGAGCAGCAGCTATTGCTGGAATTCTATGCGCCCTGCCGATAGGCCTAGGTATTAGCTTTATTCCCTTTGATCCACATGGAGA
>JAKJFY010000102.1:0-2975 GCA_022704665.1 Spirochaetota bacterium
GATCGGTTCTATATGCACATATTGCAACGTCTGGTCGGACAACAAGTCAGGAAGCGCATCAATCACATATTCTCTTAATTCGCTCCATGACCAGCGCTCAAGCATTCGTGCAAATAATTCGTGTCGAGTTATTCCATCATAATCTGGAATACTGCCGTTTACGAGAGCCAGCCATTCATCCATTGTAGGACAAGGTCTATCCCAGAACATTCGCCTTATGAGGCGTTCCGGTGGTTGCCTAATCATAATTCAATAATACTGTGAAAGCAGGCGGTAAACAATAGAAATGCCTCGTGATTCGCGATGATGCCGATTATCCAGCCCGAAACGCCATTCCGCTTTGGATTTACGGGATGCTTTGACGGGATAACAGGATTTTGCAGGATTTACAGGATATTTCTAGAGTAAGGCAGGCAAAAGCCTAAGCCAGAATCAGCCCCGCCCTCTTTCTTTTCTCTCTTTCTTTTCCCCTAAAATAAATCATCCCGTTCATCCTGTCTTCATCCTGTCATCCCGTCCTTTCTCTTCCCTCAAACCAAAAATCCCGTTCATCCTTGTCTTATCCCGTCATCCTGTCGAAACATTATCCTGTCAATCCTGTCGAAACATTATCCAATCCTAGAGCATCCACCAAGGAATCGCAGTGACTGTCTTGCTCACTGCGAGGGGATAGGAGGCCCGGCATACAATGTAGCCATGAGAAGCTCGATCGCGATGGTCCTGGAGGAAGGTTTCGAGGTGGCGCGCGTCCTTGGTGGTGGGATTTTCTGTCCATTTCACTTCAATGGGATAGAGGATACCTGCTTGTTCTATGATAAAATCGACCTCTGACCCGCCTGCAGTGCGAAAATAGGAAAGCTGCGCATCACCACGATACGAGAGGCGCTTATAGAGCTCGATACCGACCCATTGCTCAAAAAGAGGGCCAGGGTTAGCCAAGAGCGTATCTGGCGTGAACGAGAGACCCGCTGCGGCGTTGCGAATACCGAGATCGATAAAGAAAAATCGAGGTGTGGATAGCACGGTCTTACGCGGACTGCCTGAAAATGCAGGCACCATAAAACCAAGGAACATATCCTCAAGGAGTTGGTAGTGCGCTTTGACGGTAGGAGCTGAGATACCAGATTCCTTTGCGATGCCCGCAAAGTTCACAATACCTCCTGATTCAGCTGCTGCGAGGGATAAAAAGCGTAAAAATGGCCCCCACTCGCGAATCTGTGTTTCCCGATGCAGCTCTTCTTCGATATAGGCAGAAACATAGGTTCGCAAAAGCTCGCGCCGCGGATCGGTGTTCGCATCGCGCTCGTGATACGAGATCGCCATAGCTGGAAGGTCTCCATAGATTAGCCGATCCTCAAGTGTCCTTTTTGGAAAGGGCGATACAAGCCGCGGCTCATCCTTAAAAATGGGTAGTAGGCTTCGCGATCCATAGAGCGTTTCTCCAGGAAAACCTGGCGGGAAATCTGGCTCGTATTCGATACTTGTAAGAGGGTAGAGATGATGGAGTATGCTTCTTCCTGGGAGCAGATTCGTACCGGTGCGCCGCAAGCGCCGCGCGGAGCTACCACAGAGGATAAAGCGCGTACGGCGCTCATCGGGCAGGCTGCGCTTTTCTTCGTCATAGAGAAATTGTACTGCATCGAAAAGCTCAGGCGCACTCTGTACTTCGTCAAGAAAGATAAAGTGAGGGCTTTCTGAGGCAGGAAGCGCTCGATAGATGTCGATTAACTGGCCAGGGTTCGCGGCGAATTGGAGGCGCTGCAATGGATTGGAAAGATCGAAGACAAGGCTTTCGGCAGGTATGAGGCTGCGAATGAGCGTGGACTTTCCCGTCTGGCGAGCACCGAACATGATGTGGACAAAAGGAAGGGATATTGTGCGGGAAAATGAACCCCCATAAAGGCGATCGTAAAGCTGCATACCAAGAGTATGATCAAATAGCCTTGAAAAGTAAAGTAGCACTTTAGATTATTTGAGCAAAACGAATAGAGCCGTTTATATTTATGCGGATGGAAGTAGAGGTTGTTTGTTCAAGGCTGGTTCTGCCTTCGGCTTTTCTTTTTCCCTCCAAACGAAAAATCCCGCTCATCCCGTCAATACATTATCCCGTTCATCCCGTCCAACCATCCGCCACGGCACTACTTCAATCCCCTTAAACTGAAACTTTTCGTCACCATCGTATATCAGAATGCGTTGAGCGATAGGTTCAGCAATCGTTGCCCACTTTATGAGCGTGTTCGCCATTTCGGGGTGGATAGGTCGTGATCTGGCGTGGTTCTCGGATGCCTATGAGCCATGCCGCAAGTCCACAGTCATAAAAGTAGAGCTTTGGGTGATTTTGTGCAAGTTGCAAGTACAACATGCAATGTGCATCCTGTCATTTGGTCCAAAAAATCTTCAATAACTATACATATGTATAGCCAATCTCTACATTTTTTCTAAAATTAGCACTATCAATCTTGATTTCCTTTTGAAGCTATACTACGCTGTGGAATGTTCACAAAATGAACATTCTTTTGGGCAAGAGTTGCGCTGAGCCCCGTATCTTGCATCCTGCATCCGTGCGCGCGTGCCCTACAAAACCCTTATGCTGCTTGCCAGCGTGTTTCGGCCGCGGCAAGGTGAGAGGGCGTTTTTCCTCTTTTTTACGCTTCCTTGGGCGAGTGGGCTTTTGAGCCCACCAAGAGGAAGAGACTTCGTGTGCTCCTATTTGTCTAGTCTATTTGCATTTGGTCAGGCTAAACGCAATCAGATATTGCATTTCGTCAAACTCGGGTATATATTCTATGCATGATCATTCAACGGCCTTGGTGGCAATCGCGCATAAAGTTGCTTATGCAACACAGGCCTATTGTGTGGCTCACCGGCGTTCGACGCGTCGGCAAGACCGTACTGTGCCAAAGCCTTGAGAACGTGCAGTATTTCGATTGCGAACTGCCCTCTGTACGTCGAGAAATGGAAGATCCGGAGCTCTT
>JAKJFY010000103.1:0-2973 GCA_022704665.1 Spirochaetota bacterium
CCGGGAGTCCGGAAATCGGATGTTGCGCTTCTGTATATAGCACTCAGCAAGCGTCCCCGCTAGTTAATCTGATATTGCGCTTCTATGTATAGCTATTGCCTCGAGATGGCCTTTGATTGAAATATTGATATTCAACATAAAAGGCCAGAATCTCATTTAATATCATATAGATATATAGGCGCTCATCATTGCCTCCTAAGCAATAGATCGGCCATTCGAATCGGCCCTGGGCCATAAGGAATTAGGTTATATCATTACATTAAAATGGCCATTGTTACTTGCATTTTGTTACCCTTCTTGTCCTATCATATGAATTGCATATATAACCTATATCATTATCTAATATATGATATATAATATTACAAGCTGCTTGTTGAAACCACGAATTAGAGGCTAGAACCCGACTAAGTCGTTCTAGACCACAGGAGTTGTCCTTATGGCCAGAAAAATCGAGAAGATCCAGCTTGGGAGAAGGATTTCCCTAGGCGTATTCTTCGTTGCGTTTACCGTGCTTACTATTCTGCACCAAAAGGTTGAGAACATGCCCTCTGTTGATTCGCTTTGTCCTTTTGGGGGAATAGAGACACTTTTCAAGTATATTGCTGGTGGCGAATTAGTTAAGAAAATAATGCCTTCGAACCTTGTGCTTTTGGTTGCAATCATAATCTTAGGTGTGGCGCTCTCGCGATTTTTCTGTGGTTGGATCTGTGCGTTTGGTGCACTTCAGGGCATATTCGGTTGGATCGGGAAAAAGCTCTTTAAGAAGCGACGCACTGTACCTAAGAAACTTGACCAGGCGCTTCGCTGGATCAAGTATCCTCTACTCGTAGGAATCGTCTATTTTACGTGGACAACCGGGACATTGATAATCCGCCCCTATGATCCACTTGCGGCGTACGCGCATCTATCGACAGGCATCGCTTCGGTATGGGCGGAGTTTGCCGTTGGGCTGGTTATACTTATTGTGGTGCTTGTTCTGTCAACGCTCTATGAAAGAGCATTCTGTAAGTATCTGTGCCCGCTGGGGGCGGTAATCTCGATACTTGGCCGCATCCCACTCTTCAGGATCAAGCGTGAGTCTAGTACCTGCATCTCCTGTTCCAAATGCGATCGTGTTTGTCCGATGAATATCGATGTATCGACAGTCAAGACAATAACTTCTCCAGAATGTATCGGTTGCATGGAGTGTGTTACCGCATGTCCAACTAAAAAGAGTACACTCTATACGACACTTGCCGGGAAGAAAGTCAAGACCGGTACGATCGTTATCGTAGGATTGGCTATTTACTTGGGTGCGCTGGGTGTTGGTGCACTGACGGGCAAGTTGGATTTTGTCGGTCCAAGCCTTACAGATGAAGCAACCAAGGGAACGCTCAAAATTGAGGATATACGTGGATCTTCGACTTGGGAGGAGATCGCTGAATCGTTCAACGTCAGTCTCATAGAATTGTACAAAGCTGCAAATGTCGATGAGACAAAGGTTCCCCCGGACACAAAGCTTAAAGATACCGGTGCGCTCATTGGCAGAACATTTGAAGCCGATGAAGTACGAATAGCGCTGGCTACCTTGCTTGGCATTTCTTATAGCGGCGAAAATGGTACGACGCCTTCTTCGCCTGTTCAGACTGTTCAAGCTGTTGAGACTGCTCAGAGTGCGCCTGCGGTTCCTGAGAAGATTATAGAACCGACCGAAGCTGCCAAGCCAGCCACCTCTGCAGAACCAGTGGCACCTGTTGCACCTGCCGTTTCCGAGGGTGCACTTGCAGTGCCAGAGGGCTTTGTTCTTGAAGGAACCATGACGATAAAGGATATAGCCACTGCACTAAATGTCCCAGAAGCGAAGGTCATCGAAAAGTTGCAGCTCCCTGCTGATATCTCAGTAACAACGCCGCTTCGCGATATGAAGGACCAATATGGTTATACGATGACCGCCCTTAAGGAGCGATTCGCTCAGTAATGTTAGGCAATTCCAAAATCCGCTTGGAGCAAGCGTCCCGAGGGGATTTGGCTTTTTACAGCAGGCTATTGATGCTTTGTTGATCTCTTGAGGTAGACAAACTAGTACGAGCAAACCACAAAGATCACGCAACCCACGATGTTGCCCAGCGTAAGAGGAAGAAGCTTGTTCGCCACAAACGCCCCCCCAGTTGAGGTGAACGATCTTCTCAGGCGATACGCCCAAGCCGAGGGCAGCCTGGTACCAGGCGTCGTTGCTTTTGGCAAGAATTTCAGCTGGAATGTGGTACATGTTCCAATGCTGTGCTCAAACCCAGAGGTCACAAACCCAGAGGTCACAAAGAGCCAGGTGGGGAAAAAGATGTAGAATATTTTGCCGATAGTGTCGTCTGCAGTCGCAGCCATTCCTACGGCGCTGCAGACAATGCAGTTGCGCAAAATTCCCATAAAAAAGGCATTCAGGAACGAAATGCTCGTCTTTCCAGCAGCCATCTTGATGGTGTAACCACCCATGGCGCCTGCGGAAAAGTCGAACTGTCCTGAAGCTTGAATACGCAGGACGACGATCATAGCGCCTATAAAATTCCTGAGGTAGACAAAAAACCAGTTCCGGAGCATTGGGTCGACCGGATGGGATATGATAAATCCTGACTTTTACAGTTGGTATCCTAAAAATAGCTTATAAGCCATTATGCTATAATAAATAGTGAGAATGTCATCATGATATAGAGTGTAGTACGTCTCCTAGGTTCTTTGCTTTGTCTGGGCTAAAAGATGGCGAATCTCCTGGGTAGTGAGCGACTGGCGAGAAAAGTCAATACCTAGGTCTTCTCCTATCGCCTCAAGGACCGAATCATAATAGTCAAACACATAGAGCTTCTCATCTATCCTTGTGCCACAGGCACTCGCTAATGCTTCTTGAATCGCCCCTGAGGAATACTTCCACCCAAGGCGATACTCTAGTAGGCGCATAAGCAGTAAAGTGACAAAACAGATGAGAAAGTGTGCACGGATATG
>JAKJFY010000104.1:0-2961 GCA_022704665.1 Spirochaetota bacterium
ATGGTGAGTTTTGAGAAGAGCCATACGCTCTTACATGAATTAGGAAGTCTTATCATGGAGACTAAAGAGATTGAAAGGAGTGCTGAAGCCTTAGGCAAGGGTATTGCAGAGGATGAATGCTCATATATTTCTGTGATAGATACAGAGCGAAAACTATGTACCTTGGGCTTGATGGAACAGAGATATCTATAGGGATACCAATGTGCCATGAGGTAGTTGAAAGCCGAGTAGATATACAGCCCGATATAACGGCGAAGAGGCTATAAGTGAAGCTCGTCTTAGTATGAACCGCATACAGTAAAGACAAGTAAGGTAATCCAGTACGGGATAAGGGCTCCATGAACAATAATTCAGCAATTGAGATTGCTGCCTATGCTGAGAAAGATGAATGCCCTTCTGAGTTTGCCCTCAGAGTTGAATGAGGAGCGCGTCGGACTGGCTTTGAGAATGCCCATAGACAAGCGATCATTGACGATGGAGCGAAATGGATATGGGCACTCGCCGATGAGCTCTTTCTTCTTTGCATTCTGATTGTCGATCTCTGTCATGCTCTGGAAACGGTTTCTACAGTTGCAAATCAGCGTACTATTGCATCGCATCGCGCCACTTGGGCTTGTGCTAGGTACATATATTGTACTCGATGTGGTATAGGAAGTGCTCGCTAAAAATATGCCGATAAGCCTAGACACGAGGGCGCACATCAGTCGCTATGTGCCGATCTATATCGGGCTTCTTATCGGCTCTTGTCGTCATCGCAGTTCTGCCTTTTATTTCTGGGATTGTAACCGGTGTGGGGATTGGATATCTCGGCTTATCAATGCCTATCGTACTCGCGCTCATTGCATCGTTAGCACGCTATCTCGATCTACTGGAAAAGGCGTTCATCATAAAAAAATCGGTGCTTTTTCGCGCAATCTCAAAAGCGAAATCAACAAATCGGCAAGAGTGCTAAATACTATTTTTAGGATGTGAGAGTGACAAATGTGGCTACCAATTTGGAGTGAAGATTTGCAACGAAGCGCCTACTCTTTCCTCTAACTCATACAAGCCCTTGACAGAAATCCATGGTAGATGAGATACTAATTCGATATCAAAATGATATCAGCAATTTGAAAAATGGAGGCCCTTATGAATCAGAATCCCATAAATGAAGAGAAATCGGCGCCAAGCTTCAATGGCATGACGATGCTTATCCTCGATATCCTTCTTATGATCGTGACCATCGTTGGCTTTGTTATCGGAGCATCTTCAGGGAAAACGGATGCGGGTACTATTGTTCTCATGGTTATCTGCGGCCTTTACGCGTTTCTGATCGGACCTATCCTCTTCGCTGGGCTCAAGGTCCTAAAGCCTAACGAGGCAATGGTTCTAACACTCTTTGGTAACTATTATGGAACCCTAAAAGGACCAGGCTTCTTCTTTGTAAATCCCTTTGTGGCATCGGTTTGTCCTTCTATAGTACAGGTGACATCCGGATCCATCTCCGTTCCCATAAGCGAGACAAACGCAGGTGGTTCGGCGCACAAGGCTCAAGGTGCATCCTCCAAACAAGCTTTCAAAAAAATATCGCTCAAGGCCATGACTCTCAACAATGAGAAACAGAAGGTCAACGACGCCCTGGGCAATCCTGTAATAATCAGCATCGTGGTGATATGGAGAGTCGTCAACACCGCAAAAGCCGTATTCAATGTGGACAACTATTTCGAATTCCTCTCTATTCAGTGCGATTCGGCTGCACGCAATATCGTCAGGCTCTATCCCTACGATGCTTCCGAAGAAGAAGGCGAAAAGTCGCTTCGTGGAAGCAGTCAGGAGATAGCAGAAAGCCTCAAAGAAGAAGTCCAGGAGAAGGTTGACATGGCAGGGTTGGAAATATTGGAAGCGCGGATAACGCATCTCTCTTATGCTCCCGAAATTGCAGCTGCTATGCTTCAGCGCCAGCAAGCTTCCGCTATCATTGCAGCTCGTCAGATGATCGTAGAGGGTGCTGTGGGCATGGTAGAGATGGCGCTTGCCAAATTGAACGACAGAAATATCGTAGACTTGGACGAGGAGCGAAAAGCCGCCATGGTAAGCAATTTGCTCGTCGTATTGTGCGCCAATAAGGATCCGCAGCCCATAGTCAACAGTGGTTCTATATATTAGGAAAGCTTCGAAGCGGCCTTTGGAAGAATATTGGGGAACGGGCATGGAAAGAGTTGAAAAAGATAACGAAAAGAAACAGATCCTCCTAAGACTTTCTCCGACCCTATGGAAAGAGCTAGCTGCATGGGCAGCAGATGACTTTCGTTCCATAAATGGCCAGATCGAATATCTCCTCACGGAATGTGTGCGTCAACGCAAAAAGAAAAAAACAACTGAATAGGATATTGCAAGGAGGTCGACTACGATAACTGTCGAGAATATCTACAAAGCCTACGAAAGCATTCAGGCGGTAGCAGGTCTATCTTTCGAAGCGAAGCCCGGCGAGATCTTCGGTCTCATCGGCCCCAACGGGGCGGGCAAGACCACAACTATCCGCATGATAATGAACATAATCGCGCCTGATTCAGGCATGATTCGCTTCGATGGAGCGCCCTTATCCGAAGCAGATAAGGATCGCATAGGCTATCTGCCCGAAGAGCGGGGCCTATATCGCAAAGCCAAGCTGGGCGAGGTGCTCGAATACCTCGCCGCGATCAAGGGAGCTAAGCCATCCGATTTTCAGCCCGCGATCGATTCATGGCTCGCACGATTCGACCTTTCCGAGTGGAAAAATCGCAAAGTATCCGACCTGTCCAAAGGTATGGCTCAAAAGGCGCAATTCATCGCAGCAGTCGCCCATAACCCATCGGTCGTCCTATTCGATGAGCCATTCTCTGGCCTCGATCCAATGGCGCAGGATGAACTTTTGGCGGTGATGGTCGAACTCAAACAAAAAGGCGCAACTGTGCTCTTTTCCACCCATATCATGGAGCACGC
>JAKJFY010000105.1:0-2961 GCA_022704665.1 Spirochaetota bacterium
CCATTGGCCACCGCAAGGCACTGCGCCCCCTCGCCCAGCTCCTTTGCATATGCGGTTTCAAAATCCACCGTGCGCTGCCCCATCGTAATCCAGCCGGATTTGAG
Organism: Spirochaetota bacterium; assembly: GCA_022704665.1. Taxonomy (GTDB): domain Bacteria; phylum Spirochaetota; class Spirochaetia; order Treponematales; family Rectinemataceae; genus Rectinema. Next base: position 105 of record JAKJFY010000105.1, read on the forward strand.
CGTCTCCAGCACCGCATTATATTCGCGCTCATCATAATTGAGCTTAAAAAGCTGCACTTTCCATTGAATTGGTTCTGACATAGAAAAACCTCCTAAACTCTATGGCGAAACACGACCTTCCAAAGTCTGGTCGAAGATCAAATCAGCATGTTCCTCAAGGAACGCGATCACTTTGTCAGGATGATGGGTATCGGTCGGCAAATTGACCACATGTGCGGCAGCAAACACTGCATTGGGATAGCGCTCGGGCTCAAAACCCCATTCTGAAAGATCCCCCGTTACAGGATGCAATGGGGAGACAAACCAGTCTCCTAGTGGAATATGCGCTTGTTGTGCATAGTGAAAGAATGCGTCTCGATCTTTGACGAGGAGTGGATACTTTAAAAAGAGATGATCGCTGTGATATTTGGGCTTTACGTGATTAAGGCCATGCTCAGCAAGGTACTGGGTAAAGACTGCAGCATTGGCTTTCCTGAGTGCATTGAGTGCCGGCAGCTTTTTCATTGCTTTTTGAGCAGCGTTCCTCTGGACAGTACTCATGCCCAAAAGATAATCCTTTGGCATTGTGGTGCCTTCGATCTCCTCGCCAGACGATGAGCCTGTTACGAGGTTTTTCTTGCTGAGCCATCGATAGGCATTAACCATCGTGTAGTAGGTCGATGGTGTCACAAGCGAGCGCACTTTGAGAAGTGCCCAGAGCATCGCTTGTGTTTTTGGTGAAGGCTGCGGCAGCGCATCGGCAAATGCCTTGACCTTCGGCGCAAGCGACGCATTATTCACAAGGGCGTACCCACCAAGCCCTGTGGAGAAGGGTTTATTCCACTGGCTTGAATAGAAGGCGGCATCGCAGTACGAGCCATTGGGCTTACCTTTGTAGGTGCCCCCAAATCCATGCGTACAATCCTCGATGGACCAAATACCGCGCTCTTTGCATAGCGCGACAATCTCATCCACGTGCGCAGAAAGTCCATAGGTATTTTGGCAGAGCACGGCTTTCACGGAAGGAGTAAGCGCCGCTTCGACGAGTTTTGGATTTACAGAAAAACTATCAAGTTCGATATCCACATAGACTGGCTGTGCGCCCTTGTACAACACCGCATTGGGCACCACCACACAGGTATAGGCGGGCATCAAGACCTGATCGCCCTTGCCTATACCCATGGCATCGAGAAAGGCATAGAGCGCGATACGGCCTTTATAATACATTATGAAATTTCGATTCAATGCCATTGAATCACTAAAGACATTTTTATCTATCTCATTATTCATAACTGCTCTTTCATTTTGAGGACGATTTCACTTGTTGGCAAGGTCTCGATGATCTCAAATTGACCACCCGCCAAATGCGCACGAAGCGAGGCTTTATTCTCAGCACACACAGTCGATAGCAACGTAAAACCTGAACCTTGGACGCCTCTTACCATTGCGTCAATCATTTTTTTCCCAATCCCCTACCACGATATTCGTTCTTGACCACAAAACCTAAAAAACATTGCCTATTCAAGAAAAACCTAAGAAAAAAGAGACCAATTAGTTCATTATTTTGATTATTATGTACCAAATAGACCTGATAGGTACCACAAGAAACAACATGGTTAATTGATCTCAAAGTAAAAGGAAAAGGATTAAAAAAAGCTCTTTCTGCATCCGAAAGGCTCCTTAAGAAAACCACTATGTCTTTGCTATCATGGAGATTGGCATATTTCAAAGCAAAGTTCTGACCAATTGCATAGGATAAGATCAATTCCTTAACCTTATTGAGTCGAATAGAATATGCCTTACCTAAAATACTCCCATTCAGACTTTCGACAATATCCCATAGAGTAGGATAATGATATTTCAGCTCTTTGACACTGCCAAGAATAGACATTGAAATCTACCATTTTTTAGCTATTTATTCTCGCATTGCATCTCCCCAGCTGGCGAAAGAGCCCTACTTTCTTTTTGAACTTATTTTGCTCTTCGTCGTTATGGCCGGCTCTTTTTGTCCTAGAATATTGCACCTTATCTAGTTCCTTTCATGGTCCTGTCCATGGTTACCTTACATAAAGCCGCATAGGTGGATCTAACCCAGCCATAGCTAAGGAGAATGTCTAATTCTATTCTATTACATTTTTATCTTATATCTACTTTGAATCATTAAAGCCTATATGACTCATATCACTATTCTATTTCTTTTCAGGTTGCATTTTTTCAGTATTCTTGAGCCATTCATAATAAATATAATCATGGTCAAGAGTCTTCACTATTCTTGGGATTGCTATAGACCGATAAGAAGCTAACGATTTTACATTATGCTTTGATATCGTACTAAAGACGCGAAAATCAGCAGCCCAGGATGAATTTAATAGAATTAATGACATATTCTTTGATATCCCTTTCCCTTGATATTCTCTGTCAATGATTCTGCCTATAAAACATTGCTTATTGATAAAACACCTAAGAACAAAGTATCCCATAAGCTTTTCTTTATCGAATGCTCCCATCATAAAGTAGGAATGGTTATAATAGAGCCTTTGAAGCGTCCTGAGATCAAATTTATGGGGACGGAAATACCTTAACTGTTCTTCATCCTGGCTGCAAAAAAACTCATGTAGGGCTTCTAAATCGTCTTTCCTTATAAATCTAAATACATATTGAGAGCTATATTTCTCAAGATTTCCCTTTAAATTATTATGTAATTCTTTATAGTACAATAAATAAAATATAATCCCGTTTGCTGTCTCTATAAAGTTCCACATTGCTGGGATTTTATTCTTGATTTTCAATAATAAAGATATCAATTTTCACTCCTTACCAATGCGCAAATCCTTGCTCTAGAATTATGTAAGCTAATACTGATTCACTAAAATCTCTT
>JAKJFY010000106.1:0-2913 GCA_022704665.1 Spirochaetota bacterium
CTTCAAACATCGCATTCTGGTCTGTCAGGCTCCAGAGCCGCGCCTATCGGAAGGTATCGAAATCCTTCCAGTCAAGGTGTTCCTGGAAGCACTTTGGGCAGATACTCTTATCGAATAGCGGTGTCGAGATAGTTTTCGCTTTGATCGACTGGAATGTGAATCTGCCGTTAAGAGAATAGATGCACATGTTCGTATCGAGGTAATACATTAGATAGCCTCGCTTTGGGTATCATAGTCGAAAGTTGTTTCGTTAGCCTAAAAATGTCACATATATGTGCAAGTATACTTGCCAGCTATGTAGCAAACACTACTCACTCAAGTATTGCATATGTCACATAACACCCCTTGACGATTGCACATCTTTATCCTCGGGCCTCATAAAATGCACTGTTAGTTTAGATATAAGTAGATAGTAGCCAACCAGGTTGAGGGAATGTATTTTTCTAATTCTACCGCTCTTTAGGGACTTCTGAATCGCAGCTGTATAAAATGGCATCATTAGACCTAAGTCGACTACAATATCGGTAAAGATTTCGTCAGGGAAATAAAGCAAACGATAGTATCGATTATTCTTCAGATTCTCCTTATCGATATCCAATCTGGTAATATCAAGAACTGGAGCAGCAAGTAAGGTTTTATCATTTTCAATGTCACATGAATTAGAGAGTATGCAGGCGGAAGTATTCAATTCATACATCGACCCATCTTCATCTATGATTTCAAATGGCAATGACGAAATAATATCTCCTTGGGATAAGCCTTTGATTTGATCAGAAGTAAAGCAGCTAAAGGGCTTTCCATGAGAGTAGAATTGTTCTAGTGCACTTTTGGCGCTTTCCTGTGTATAGGGCGATATACATGGGAAAAGGCTTGCAACAAAATCAATATAGGGGCCAAGCATACTGCGTGATCAATATTCTATCTTTTTGCCCGTAGGGATTGCAAGCTTGACCAGTGATTTATGATATCTTTCGGCCTCTTCTTTTGTGAACTCTCTTCCTTGGTTCAATATCAGGCTTTTGCCTGTCATGGCTTGTCCGGTTTGGTATGATACTTGGGCAGGCGTAAGCTTATAATCACCATAGGGAGCTGGATATAATATTCCCTCACTGTTGGTTAGCGTGGGAAGCATGGTCCAAGATAGTACCAATTCTGACATATTCATTAATCAAACCTCCCATCGAACACTATTTTATCTATTTTCTTCGTAACTATCTCCCTTGTAATCTCCAAAATTTCATCCATTGCTCCTCTTGAGCTAATATATTGAGGATTGTAGTTGAGCGCATATCTATCATTGATGTCTAGGTTGACCTCAATTTGATGCTCGTTCTCGATCTGTTTCATAGGTATGCCAGAGACCGCACTAGGGCTGCTCAATCTCTGATTCTGAATAAGATAATTCAGATAATATTTACTGTCTTTGACAAAGGTCACTCTACATGATAGATCGAACGGCTCTTCGTGTTCCAATTTAAAAAAGCTCTCCTTTATTTGCTGTATGGCAGTAATTTCGTGTGTCTCAATAAGTAGGTCGGTGGTAAGCCCACAGAATAAGAGCCTATTGGAAAAGTGTGGTGACAATAGATCGTATACCTTGTAGATTCTATCTTTAATATAAGCTTCACATTTTGACCAATCATTTGAAAAGTTCGCATCGTAGTTCGTCACGATCTGAGCACTATTGATAGAAATGTTCAGCGTCGTATATCCATGATGAGATGACGCAGAAATGCGCGGAAATTCAGGAGGAGCCTCGTTGGGGAGAGGGAAGAGATTGAATGGTTTTACGAAATACTCGCTTAAGTCATTTTCTAATTTGAAGATTAGCTCCCTCACATTGAGAATGGGTGGGAAAAAGATATTAAAACTCGTTGTTCGAATCATGACTAGCTACTCCATATGGCTATATCAACCACCGAAACCAGCGCTTTATAAGATAGCATCCCCCATAATGGAAATCTAGAGGCAAATTTGCAAATCTTCATGCAGCATAAATGCTTAAAAGCAACTCGCTGTCGTCTATGAGCCGATACTCAGGTTTACGCCCAGAAAACTGTTCGCTCCTCGATAAGATCAATGATACACCTTCTCCGCGCTTGTCCATGATATGGCTGCGATGAGTCCAGTCGCCTTTTACGGGGCAACATGCAAGGAGGCTCGTGACAGTCTCGTTACGCGACGCTTGGCGGTACGCGAGGCTATCGGGGGTCATGGTGTTGGGCAACATGCCGGGAGAATAGATTTCGAGCCTGTCGTCGAACATTCGGAGGCGTATTTTACTGCCTGCCATGGAATAATCTCTATGAGCCACCGCGTTGGTAACCGCCTCAAAAACTGCCATCATGTCATATTGAGGCAGGTCGATGCGACATAAGCCCTCTTTCTTCCAGGCTTTGACGGACATATTCCTCTGTTAGTTAAAATTTAAAAGTGCACTGTTTAAGGCTTAAAAGTGCACTAAATCCGAAGACAGAACTCTATATTCATCACAGAGAATATCCTTGTACCAGATCCGAAGTAAAGTATAGTCCTTGGATTTGTCTGGAACTGCGTGAATATCAACCTCCTCTCTTAAAGGAGCCTTATGAACTTGGAACTGAAGGTTATTCAAAGAGATTCTGTGATAAGCATCTACGCGTCGAGTAAAGTGCAGGCAAAAGATATCATCGAGTGTCTTCTGCGGTGGTAGAAGGAAGGATCGGAAGAGGGATTTATGTTCTTCATGAGCTTTCTCAAAGGCTGCTGAAGGAGTACAGCCAATAGTGCTATGTACTTGGTGGTAGTTATAGTGCTGTACCTCTTCGCGGAGGATTTCTCGAGCATCCTCGATATCGGTAATAGAGTCTTGTGAACATCGACGTACAAGATGATCCTGAAGCCATTGATAAGGTCTTTCTATTTTCCCCTTTG
>JAKJFY010000107.1:0-96 GCA_022704665.1 Spirochaetota bacterium
GGGGACAGAGAGCGAGCGCATTCACATATCGCTCTGCTTCCGAAGGCTCAAGTGGAATGCCAAACTTCGAGTCGAGGCTTCCTGTGGAAATGAATC
>JAKJFY010000107.1:106-2624 GCA_022704665.1 Spirochaetota bacterium
AAAGGCTTCCGCCGCGGGCGACATTCATGAGCTGACAACCGAAAGATTACCTGCTGATCTCTACCGAGTCTCTTTGCTTCCCGCTCGATTCTAAAGATCTCCTCGAGGTTGTCGACAGCGATCCGTCCCACTCCGGAACTAATGGCATAATGGAGCTCCTCGTCGGTTTTTGCATTTCCGTGGAATATAATGTCGGATGGAGGAATTCCTGCCTTCAATGCAGCGTAGAGCTCTCCCCCCGATACTACATCGACTCCAAGACCTTCTTCTTTGATTATTTTGAGCACATCGAGAGCCTGCAATGCTTTGCTTGCGTAATAGGCTCGAGTGCCCGGATAGCGGGAAAGAAAAGCGCTGTGCAGCTCTTCACAGCGTTCACGGATGATGGTCTCGGACATCACATATAGCGGAGTGCTAAACTCATGAGCCAGGTATCCTAGATCGACACCATCGAAGTAACATTTCGAGCCATCGATAAGAATACTGGGCGGAAAAGGCATGTCCATCATTGCTTCCTCCATCTCGACTTTACTGGCACTTTTCTCGTTATTCCAACACTTTAGGCTTGCACTATACCTTGCAAACCCGATTGGCTACAATAACAGCATGAAAAAGCCTCTTATCGGCATTACGAGTTTTATTGACCGCTCTCGACAACCGGTGCCTTATTTTTCTCTCAAAGAATCCTATCTAAAAGCAATAGAAATAGCCGGCGGCATTCCCGTGATCCTCTCTGCCACGAGCCCAGATGTGGTAAATGCACTCATTTCTACACTAGACGGCCTAGTGTTTTCGGGTGGAGGCGATATCGCACCTTGGCTTTTTGGCCAGGAACCTCTTGTAGGTCTTGGTTCCTTCGATACTGTGCGCGACGAATGGGAGATCGAGCTCTGCAATCGAGCTTGGGAAGCAAGAATACCCATGCTGGGCATCTGTAGAGGTTGTCAGCTCATGAATGTCGCCCGCGGCGGAAGCCTTTTGCAGGATATCGAGCGCGGCAATCCAGCGGCTCTCCTTCACAACCCGCAGATAGCCCATGATGAGCTATATCATCATATAATAATCGAAAGAGATAGCATTCTTTTCGAGCTTTTCGAAACCGAAAGACTCTTGGTCAATAGCTTCCATCATCAGGCTGTGGACAAAGCCGCGAGCGATTTCAAGATAACAGCGCATAGCGCAGATGGCATAATCGAAGCGCTTGAGCCGATAGATTCTGGACGATTCGCTCTGGCGCTACAATTCCATCCAGAGGGACTTTTTCTTCGCTATAATGCGTTCCTGGCGCCTTTCTCTGCTTTGATAGCAGCCAGCTGCAAAGGGGACTTGCCAGAGAATCATCCTTGAGCCATTCTTGAGCAATTGCTGAGCAATTCCTGAATTATTCCCAAGACATTCTTTAGAAATTCCTAGTTGGACACTTCCTCGCCCTGTTCCTGATTGTCCAATTGCAGAAAAGTCAGCGCTGAAGCCGCCTGAATCGCGACACCTATTGGCAGACACGCTTCATCTATATCGAATTCCGCTGAATGAAGCGGATAGATCCTTTCTAGTCCTGGCTTCCCACAGCCCAGATGCCAAAAAGTCCCCGGTCGCTCTCTAAGAAAATATGCAAAGTCCTCGACCCCCAGATTGGGCTCCTGACGCATAATCACCTTGGACTCTCCGAGAATAGATATCGCAGTAGCGCGTACTAGCTCTGTCGCGCTTTCGTCGTTTATGAGAACAGGATAACTCGGACGAATATGGACTTCGCAGGAAGCACCAAAGGCCGCGGCTATTTCTGTACATATTTCTTTGACCTTCGTGCGCATAAAGCATCGGAGATCTTCCGAAAGAGTCCTAATTGTACCTATCATAATGACTTCGTTTGCCAGAATATTGCTGCGCACCCCTCCTTGAATCTTGCCTATTGTAAGAACGGCATTATCGAGAGCCGAAATGGAGCGAGAAACTATGGTTTGAAGTGCTTGAATTATAGATGCTGAAACGACGATAGCATCCACACCTTGTTCTGGATAGGCAGCATGAGAGCTCCTGCCTTTGACCACGATTTCCAGGCTGTCGGAAGCTCCATAGAAGGGACCGATCTTTACTTCTACCATGCCGGCAGGGAGTTCTGGAACAACATGGAGACCGAGCACCAGATCGACATGCGGATTTTCGAGACAGCCAGCCTCGATCATGGGTTTAGCACCGCCGGTAGTCTCTTCTGCGGGCTGGAAAAGAAATTTCACCGATCCGGAGAAATCCTGCCTGTGAGCTGCAAGCAATTTCGCTACGCCGAGCGCCACTGTCATATGAGCATCGTGGCCGCAGGCATGCATGTAGCCATGGTGGAGCGAAGCATAGGACCGATCGGAAGGCTCCTCTATAGGTAGAGCATCCATGTCAGCGCGCAAAGCAGCGCAGGGCCCAGGTTCTTTTCCTTCCACAAGGCCTACAATGGCAGTTCCATAGCTTCTATAAGGTATATTCATTTCTTCGAGCAGCTTACAGATGAGATTCGATGTCTTTG
>JAKJFY010000107.1:2634-2869 GCA_022704665.1 Spirochaetota bacterium
ATTCTTCCATGGCTTTAGATTCTAAAAGCACTTCTTGTAAAAACGATGGATTGTTCCATGGCGCCATATCAATCCCCATTCTCTTTCATATTCATAGCAAGACGCATCAAATACGGTGAAAATACAAGGTCAAATGACCGCACGGCTGGACCGGTCATTCTTATATTTGGCTCGCGCATATAGATAGTTAGCTCTCCGCCAGGCATTTTTGCCGTTACCTCATCATCTACAAGCC
>JAKJFY010000108.1:0-2668 GCA_022704665.1 Spirochaetota bacterium
TCACAATGCCATCTGATGTATACGGAACGAGTTGTGCCGCATAGATGCCTGATTCTAGTTTCATCGATTTCTCCTCATCCGCGCTCCAATCTCTCTTGTCTGATGATCGCAAGATCACCTTCTATTGCGTAGATTCTCGAATTCCTAAATTTAAGACAAAGACTTAAAGGTTTTTCAGCTAAATAAAATGTCGACATATCGCCAAATGCTATTTTATTCCATCCGCTTTTTGTAATGCGCGCAACTGGTTTTCTTCCTCCGGCACTAGCCAGTTCATCGGAATAGCTTGAATTGTTTACATCGATAATCTCGCAGTCTATCCAGCCATCATCTTCTATATCTGCAAGTATCTTGAGCTTTTCACCATAGAAATTTGCTGGCCTCAATGTGAGGGTTGCTTCTTTTGAGCTTTCTTTTGCTGCATAATACGCAAATTTATCCTTGTCTATCCATGCTCTTCCAAGGGATGTTTCTCTGAAATTGGTATGCTGGCCGTTTCCGCCCATATAGTAAATGCATATCCCGTCGTCTATCTCGATTGGAGAGCTCGCATATATGCATCCACAATCCCAATCACCATCCGGATACTTTCCCTTGCCTCTATCGATAAGAGCAGCACCAGCTTCAATCCAATCAAAGTGTAGAAGATCGGAAGAATACATAAGACTAAGATCTACGGTGTCAAAATTCTCTGCTGATCTGTCGCCATCGTGATAGATCGAAGCGAACCCAAGATACAATCCTTCATAGAAAAAAACAGGCATTGAATAAACTTGGTTTTCGAAGCCTATCCCGCGAGCGATCTCTTCGGGCTCGGTCCATGTCAAGAAATCGGCGCTCTCGGATTTGGCAGCGATCCTAATGCCATCTTTCCAAATGCGTGTTATGAGCACATAACGGTTTGTCTTTGGATCCCTAAATGCAAAATTGTGGGTATCTGCTGGCGGGTTGTATTTTGGCCATCGCTGAGGAGTACTGAAGTCGATTCCATCTCGAGAAAAAGCAACTGCCATATAATTGTTTTCTTTACAATAATGCATTTTTGTGATGAGCTTGTATCTCTTGGCAGGGTCAGGATCCGCCCCGTCGTACAAGACGCTCGTACCATGGGCATTCTTCAATATTATGTTGTTGGCCAGACTTCCTTTAAATTCAGAAAGCCCAAGCTCGGGCTTTTGCCAATGTATTCCATCTTTTGACATTGCATAGCAAGTGGAGGTTATTCTGCTCGTGGATGGCATATATTTTCTAAAAGGCCGCTCTTCAAGTCGAGTCTGGGCCGAGTCTTTGTCATAAGAAAATGTGGTGTAATAGAGCCTAAAGACATTTTGCTCTATATCCCAAAAAACATTAGGATACCCATTATCGTAGCGCACTTCCCAGGGCTTGGAAGGAATGACAAAAAACTCCTCTTTCATCATTGGGTTGTTTTTCGTATCTTTTTCTGCTTTTGCAAGTCGAAGCGCCGCATTTTCACACAGGTGCCCATCAATAATACCCCGGTCGAACAATAAATACTTCCTTGGCTTATTCATACTTTGCCTTTTCTGGATGGCTCGGATTCTCCGCTTGTTCTTCCATATAGATGACAGGCTATAAAGTGGGATGGATTATCCGAAAGAGGAGCGAATTCTGGCTCCACTCTCTTGCATATATCCATTGCGTCTCTACATCTCGGATGAAAAGCACAGCCAGAGGGTTTATCGATTGGACTTGGCACATCCCCCTGCAAGATTATTCTCTTTTTCTTTACATCTATGGAAGGAATTGGAACAGCGGAAAGAAGTGCTTGCGTATAAGGGTGCTGTGGCATCTCATAAAGCGAGATGGAATCCGCCATCTCGACAATTTTCCCAAGATACATGACCATAATCTTGTCGCTCATATACTGGACAACGCTCAAGTCGTGCGCGATGAATACATAGGTCAGTCCAAGCTGTCTCTGTAGGTCTTTCATCAGATTGAGAACTTGAGCTTGAATCGATACATCGAGCGCCGATACAGGCTCATCGCAGATAACCATTTCTGGGCCTATACACAAAGCCCTCGCTATACATATCCGCTGTCGCTGCCCACCCGAGAATTCATGAGGATAACGATACATATAGTCTGCACTTAGATTTACCATCTCGAGGCTTCTGACTATCGTATCTTTGCGCTCTTTTGGATCCTCATGACCATGAACTCGTAATGGTTCATCAAAAGAATCGAATATCTTCTTGGAAGGATTGAGGGCAGAGAAAGGATCCTGGAATATCATTTGCACTTTTCTACGGAAGGGCATGAGCTCCTTGGAGCTCAGCTTTGCAAGGTCTCGCTTACCTTCCGGGAAATGAAAAAGAAGCTCTCCCGAAGTAGGATGCTGCAGCATCATCATTGTCTTACCGAATGTGGTTTTACCGCACCCCGATTCTCCAACCACTCCAAGAGTCTCTCCTGCATGGATCGTTATGGACACATCATCGAGAGCTTTTACCCATCCTACGGTCTTGCGGAAAAAACCAGCCAAAACCGGATAATACTTCTTAAGATTTCTAATCTCGAAGATGGTTCCTTCTTGTCTGGGGTTTCCTTGACTGCAATTCTCAGGCAGTTGCTGATATGATTGCGAATTCATTGCTGCAACTCCTTTGAATCCTCGAAAAGCATACAGCGGACTTGATGATTC
>JAKJFY010000010.1:0-53201 GCA_022704665.1 Spirochaetota bacterium
TTGAGCAGTCTGCGGAATTATTATTCCTCCTGCTGTCTTGTCTTCGCTTTCTTTGATTTTGATAAGCACTCTGTCCCCAATGGGTTTTACGGCCATAAATATGTCCTCCTAATAAATGCTCCTAGATGATTTGTGGTAGAGAACCGATTTGAAATATAAAAAAACAATCCCTCCTGGTCAAGCATATCAATTGACTTTTAGATAAATCATTTAAAAAAGCTTCATGCCTAAATGCGGAATAGGGTATTCGCCATATAGAATGAAAATCATTATATTACTAGGTAGTCAGTGCTTCTGCTTACGAGAAATATGCAAATACTTTATAATTAAGATTGTCCATGAATCTTTTTTTAGGAGAAAATGATGCCATCGAAAGGCAAGAATAATTGGAAGCTCGATCAGCAAAGAAAAACTGATAAGAATTCGAATAATCGCAAAAAGCCTGGAATGCCAGAAGGCTTTCAGTTTAGGTTTTCTTTAGGGTATGTGCTCATTACGCTCTTGGCTGTCTCTTTTTTCAATTACTTTCTCTTCAAGAGCGATACGACCCTTGTTCCTTATTCGACATTCAAGGACAAGGTCAGAACTGGCGAGATCAGAAGAGTCGAAATAGATGCAAATTACTACACAGGCTATACAGAACCCAATCCCGCAGAACCATCCTCTCCTCTTCCGCCATCTACAAAACCAGGCGTTGTCTACAAGACTGTTCCAGTAAGCGATCCCGAATTCACATCGCTGCTAGACGAAAAAGGCGTAGTATACTCAGCATCTCCGCGTGGAGGAAGCACCATACTTTCGCTCTTGCTCAACTGGATACTTCCATTTGCCATAATGATTTTCTTCTGGCGTACTATCATGAGCCGGTTTATGGGATCCAATTCGAATGTGCTCGCCTTTGGACAGAATAAGGCTACCGTTGTTGCGGAAGGCGATATAAAGACGAGATTTGCAGATGTCGCTGGTGTAGATGAAGCAAAAGCTGAATTGGTAGAAGTTGTCGACTTTCTCAAGAATCCCCAAAAATATACAGAAATTGGCGGTAAGATTCCTAAGGGGGTGCTCCTTGTGGGGCCTCCAGGAACAGGAAAGACCTTGTTGGCTAGGGCAGTCGCTGGCGAGGCTAATGTTCCTTTTTTCAAGATGAGCGGTGCTGATTTTGTAGAAATGTTTGTTGGAGTCGGGGCCGCCCGAGTCCGCGATCTTTTTAAGCAAGCAAGAGAAAAGGCTCCTTGTATCATTTTTATCGATGAAATAGACGCACTCGGAAAATCGCGAGCCGCCGGATTCATCGGAGGCAATGATGAACGAGAGCAGACGCTTAATCAGTTGCTAGTAGAGATGGACGGTTTCGATTCGACAAGCGGTCTCATTATTCTTGCGGCAACAAACAGGCCTGATGTGCTAGACCCAGCTCTTTTAAGAGCTGGAAGGTTCGATCGTCAGGTATTGGTCGATAAGCCTGACATGAAAGGTCGCGAGGAAATTCTCAAGATTCATACTAAAAATATCAAAATGGATCCTTCGGTCGATCTATCAAAAATTGCTCGCAGTACTCCAGGATTTGTAGGTGCCGATCTTGCCAATGTCGTCAACGAGGCAGCTCTACTAGCGGTTCGAGCTGGCCGGAAGAAAGTCAAAGAAGAAGATTTTCAAGCTGCCATCGAAAAAGTCATCGCTGGTCTAGAAAAGAAGAATCGTATGATAAATCCGAAGGAAAAGCAGATAGTGGCAGTTCATGAAACAGGCCACGCGATAACAGCTGCTTTCACTCCAAGTGCCGATCCAGTTAGGAAAATATCCATTGTACCTCGAGGCTATGGAGCACTCGGATACACCCTTCAAATGCCTCTTGAAGATCGCTATCTAATCACTGAAGAAGAACTACTCGGCAAAATAGATGTGCTTCTTGGAGGAAGGGCTGCAGAAGAGCTGGTATTCCAGTCTATTTCCACTGGAGCTTCCAATGATATCGCAAATGCAACTGAAATAGCCAAGAGAATGATCACCGACTATGGCATGTCCAATAAATTCAAGAATGTAGCCTTGACACGAAGATCCTCCGGGTTATTAGGCCCTCAGCAAGCTTCTGACCCCTTTGCTACAAAAGAATATAGCGAAGAAACGCAGCGATACATCGATGAGACTATAGCGTCGATAATCAATGAGCGATATCAACATGTTGTCAATCTGCTTACAGAAAAAAAAGACTTGCTCGATCGCATATCCTCTGTATTGCTCGAAAAAGAAATTATCGAAGAGTCCGAATTTGCTGAACTTCTTGAAGGTGGAACCGCTATGCCAAAGGAATTGCAAGAGACTATAGCTGCAGCGGAAGCCGCTCATCTGCCTGGAGCAACAGAGAAAGCCTCAATTTCTTCGGCTTCCAACAAATAGAAATCTAAACTTTGGGAAACATGGCTCAATTCTAGATCAATAAGCTAGCTTAGGCCCTGATTATTGACTTAAGATTGTTCGAGATGTTCGGAAAAACCGGCATATCTAGAAGAGCTCTGACATTTTTACTCTTCTTGTCATATTGACAACACTAGCCCTATGTGATTCATTTAGATCATCTATCGTAGGGAAAGAGGAGATATCGCCGTATGTCTATTGTTGTCAGATCAATTTCGGCCTATATACCGCCCCTTCGCATAACTAACGAAGAGCTTGCGATGCGCATGGATACGACAGACGAGTGGATACGCTCTCATACTGGTATCGGTGCTCGTCATATCGCCCCCGATGGACTCCAAACAAGCGATATGGCGGCAGAGGCCGCAAAGAGCGCTTTAGATAAGGCGAATATCAGCACACAGGAACTAGACTATATCATTGTAGCAACGGCGACGCCAGACTATCTTGGCTTCCCTGCTACCGCTTGTATTGTTCAGGATAAGATAGGTGCCTATGGTGTTGCTGCTTTTGATGTCACAGCGGGGTGCACGGGCTTCATCTATGCACTCAATGTTGCATCAAGCATGCTCGAAGCATCGCACGGTAGAAATGCCTTGGTTATAGGCACTGAAGGCTTGAGTAGATTTGTCAACTGGGAAGATCGCTCTACAGCGGTATTGTTTGGCGATGGAGCAGGTGCCGCAGTACTCTCCAGAATCGATGAATCAGGACGTGGATGCCTTTCTTTCATTCTAGGGGCCGAAGGAAGCGGAGCAAAAGATCTCTTCCTCGTTCAACCCGAAAGAACTAAAGCTTTTGAGCGCCAAGAACCTATAGTACCGTACATCTATATGGATGGGAAAAAAGTCTACGATTTTGCAGTCAAATCGATCACTGTGCTAATCCGGAGGCTTCTTCACAAAACCGCTTATAGGCTCGAAGACTTCACTTGGATAGTGCCACATCAGGCAAACGCGCGCATCGTGCAGGCTGCCGCTAAACGTCTATCGATTCCTTTGGATAAATTCTATATCAACATCGAAGAATATGCGAACACTTCTAGCGCTAGCATTCCTATTGCACTAGCAGAAATGAGCGAAAAAGGGCTTTTGAAGGCTAATGACCTTATAATGCTTGTAGGCTTTGGCGCAGGGCTCACATATGGAGCTGCGGTTATTCGATGGTGAGAGAATTCGTCTTGCAGAATCTGGCTATGATATCGCATACTATTAGCAAATTGTCATTTGAATTTGAACATGGCGGTTTCAAAACAATATTAGGAGAGGGCAAGAATGCAAAATGAAGTAGCAGTAACAGGTCTTGGAATTATAAGTCCTATAGGGAATTCGATTGATGAGTTTTGGAATAACTGCATCAATGGCTTAACCGGCATAGGTCCTATTACACACTTCGATGCATCGAGACTAGAAAGCAGGATTGCTGCTGAAGTAAAGAATTTTGACCCATCTGTATGGCTCGATCGAAAAGAAGCGCGAAAAATGGCGCTCTTTTCTCAATATGCAGTCGCCGCTGCGGTTCAGGCTTGGATGGATGCAGGGCTTCCAAACTTTGCTCAGAATGAGAGTCAGCAGAATAAATGCGGTATAGACCCTAATCGCATTGCGGTTGTCTTGGGCAATGGAATAGGAGGCCTAGAAGTATTTACCGAATCTCATGCCAAAATGCTACAGGATGGGCCTGATCGCATACCTCCAATGACCATTCCCCAAATGATTGCGAATGAAGCTGCTGCGAACATTGCCATGCATTTTGGCGTTCATGGTCCTGCTTTAACGCAAGTCACGGCTTGTGCCTCAGGTACCGATGCCCTTGGCGAAGCCTTAGACCTTATTCGGGCTCGACGAGCTGATATTATCATTGCAGGAGGAACAGAAGCAGCTATCACTGAATTTGCAGTTTGTTCCTTTTGTAAGCTCAAAGCGCTATCGACATCATATAACGACCGACCTGAGCTAGCATCTAGGCCTTTCGACCGCGATAGGGATGGCTTTGTAATAGGCGAAGGAGCCGGTATTCTAATCCTTGAGAGACTCGATTACGCCAAAGCCCGAAACGCGAAAATCAAAGCAATCTTTGCGGGCTATGGCAGCAGTTGTGATGCTTATCATCTCACCGCACCTCAACCAGAAGGCATCTTTGGAGTAAAAGCCATAGAGCATGCTCTAAGAGATGCTGATTTGCAGTCAACGGATATCGAATACTACAACGCACATGGTACAGGCACAGACCTCAATGACCCCATGGAAAGCAAGATGCTAAAGAAAGCCTTTGGTTCCTCTGTCCAGTCGCTTAAAATCAGCTCAACAAAGAGCATGACGGGGCACTGTATCGCAGCCGCTGGAGCGATCGAAGCTATTGCATGCATAAAGGCGTTAGAAACAGGTATCCTTCCTCCTACGATTCACTTAGACAACCCAGATATAGAGCAAGGCTGCGATCTGGATTATATTCCTAATACTGCTCAGACTCGCAAGATAAAGACTGCGATGTCAGCTAGCCTTGGCTTTGGCGGACACAATGGAATCATCATATTCAAGGCAGTAGGAATATAAAACCCGTTGCGCGATTCAAAGCAGATGGCTAAGATTATTAGACTAAAAAATTATTAACTAGACCAGATAAGGAGAAATTTTAGACAGTGAAGGATATTGAATCTTATCTTCCTCATAGGCCTCCATTTCTGTTCGTCGATGATGTTCATATCGAAGGCGATACTATACTAGCTCAACATACATTCCGTGACGATGATTGGTTTTTCAAAGGACACTTTCCTTCCTTTCCTATCGTGCCCGGAGTATTGCTGATCGAGAGCATGGCTCAAGCAGGTGGAGTAGGCGCAAAATTGATGGGCATCTATCCTAAAAGCCTCTTTATGTTCGCAAAGATAAAAGAAGCGCGTTTCAGACAGGCAGTTCGTCCTGGCGATACTTTGATGATCGAAATCAAGAATGTGCGTGCCTCCTCCGTCTATCTTCATCAAAAAGGGATAGGTAAGGTAGGCGATGCTATAGCTGTCGAAGCCGAATGGATAAACATAGCTTCAGGAGTTCCGGAATGATAATAAAGCCAATGATCCGAAATAATATTTGCCTCAATGCCCATCCCGAGGGTTGCCGTGAGGAAGTGCGTCTGCAGGCAGCGCGCGCAAAGACTTTTTGTAAGAGGCTTGAAAGCGGCAGCATTAATGGTTCGGCTCCCAAGCCAACCCATGCCCTAATAATTGGCTGTTCTACTGGATATGGATTGGCATCGAGACTCGTCGCAACATTTGGATATGGAGCTAAAACCATAGGTTTTTCCTACGAGAAAGAGCCTTCTGCCACAAAGCCCGCTACTCCGGGATGGTATGCAAATAAAGAATTCGATAGACTGGCTCATGAAGATGGTGTTTTCGCGACATCATTCTCGCAGATAGATGCTTTTTCCCGCACAGCCAAACAAAAGGCCATAGAAATTGCGCAGGAAAATAATTTCAAATACGATTTAGTTATATACTCTCTAGCAAGCTCTGTTCGCCTCGATCCCGATACAGGGATACTTTACCGCTCTGTGATAAAACCTATAGGCAGACAATACGCAGGTCGCACAATAGATGTGTTTACAGAAAAATTTTCAGAAGCAACGATTCAGCCTGCAACAGAAGAAGAGATCAACAATACTGTAAAAGTTATGGGCGGCGAAGATTGGCAGCTATGGATCGATGCTCTCCAGAATGAAGGTTTGCTCGCGCCAGAAGCGATCACTCTTGCATACTCATATATAGGGCCTCCTTTTTCCTGGCCCATATATCGCGATGGTACAATCGGTCAGGCGAAACTCCATTTAGAAAAAACAGCAAAGCTGCTTGAAAAGAACTATGGAAAGGAGAACGGACTTCGAGCATTTGTTTCTATAAACAAGGCAGTCGTAACAAGAGCAAGCGCCGTGATTCCGATAATTCCGCTATATATCTCTACCCTTTTCAAGGTGATGAAAGAGCGCAATATACATGAAGACTGCCTCGACCAGATGATGCGCCTTTTCTCTGAACGCCTTTACCAAAAGAGAGGCGTAGCCATCCCTACAGATTACGAAGGTCGAATTCGGATCGATGATCTCGAGATGGGTGCTTCGGTCCAGAACGAAGTTAGTTCTCGCTTAGCTAGGATCGATGAATCGAACCTTCATGAACTCGCCGATGTCGCTGGCTTTAGAAGCGATTTTCTAAGAGCACATGGTTTCGATGTACCAGGTGTCGACTACGAACGCGAAATTGTCTCTCTCGAATGAACATCTTAATACTTGATTCATCTTCCGAAACTCAGTTTCTTTCTCTAAAAGACCGGAGAACTCAGCATATTCTCGAAGTCTTAAAAAAAGAGGTAGGCGGAAGAATGCGCGCTGGCAGTCTTGACGGATTGGTTGGCTGGGCAATCTTAGAGTCAGTTGGCGATGCAGAGATAATGCTTCGTTTTATGACTGAAGGATCTGCCCCCCCACTAAGGCCTCTTCGGGTCCTCATAGGAACAGCAAGACCAATTCAGGCAGCTCGCATAGTAAGAGAGCTCAGCATTCTAGGTGTCGAAAGCATAGTTTTCGTACCGACCGAACTGGGAGAAAAATCATACACACAATCCCACTTCTACCAGCAAAAAGAGTATTTGACATACGCCCGAGAAGGAGCGGAACAAGCAGGAAATCCGCGGCTGCCAGAGATTAGCCTGGCTTGGACCCTCGATAGGGCACTAATGAAGGCAGAGCGCACAGAGAGCATGGATCATGCCGACACAGAATCACCTGTATCTGCCTGGGAAACTAACAATAGCAAATGTACAAGGTTGCTCTGCCACCCTGATCTGTCTGCCCAGCTTCTGGGCGACATAATCCTTTCGGGATTACCGATTGTGCTAGCCATTGGAACAGAGCGAGGCTGGACAAAGCATGAGATAGATATTTTTCTTAACGCTGATTATTTGCCCTGCTCTCTTGGAGATCGGATATTGAAAACAGAGACCGCTGCCTCTGCAGCGGTCTCAATCTTGCTATCACGCCTGGGATATATGTAGAACCTCCTTTATAACACGCTATCACAGGGCCTTTTCTATCATTCTATCTTCAATATAGCTGAAAGAGCCCCCACATCTTCGGCAAAGCGCTTGCAGGCAGCTTCTATGGGCTCAGGAGTCGACATGTCGACTCCGGCAAGCTTTAGGGATTCTATTGGAAAACGGCTCCCTCCAGATTTTAGAAAATCTAGATAGGCATCGCGCTCCTCTTTCCCGCCTTTCAAAACGCCTTCAGAGAGAGCAATACCGGCCGATAAGCCAGTCGCATACTTGTAGACATAGAACGCATTATAGAAATGAGGTATACGAAGCCCTTCAAGATCAGAAACATTTTCGAACACCATTTCTGGCCCAAAATATTTCTCTAGGAGGCCTCGATACTCTTTTCTAAGCACATCCACTGTAATTGCCTCTCCTGACTCCGCAATCTCATGAACTCTCTCTTCAAACTCAGCAAACATTGTCTGTCGGAAAAGTGTTCCCAGGGTGTTATCGATTCGATTTGCAAGCAGATAAGCCTTTTCTCTTTCATCTTTGCTGTTCTCATAGAGATAGGAGAAAACCAATTGCTCATTGAAAGTACTAGCAACCTCGGCTTCGAAAATCGTATATCCGTAACACATAAAAGGATTGTTGCGAGCAGAATACCAAGAATGCATCGAATGGCCACCCTCGTGAGCAATTGTAAATAGATCGTCTAGAACATCGTCTTTATAGTTCATAAGAATGTAAGGATTCCCTAAAAAACTGCCTGCGGAAAAAGCCCCCGATCGTTTGCCTTTATTCTCATAGCGATCCACCCAGCCTCCCAATAGCCCTCCGCGCAGAGTATTCACATACTCTTCTCCTAAGGGCTTTAGTGCTTCGATAACTATATCCACTGCTTGTTCATAACTTCGCTCGATTTTGATTTCCTTGACAAGAGGAACATAGACATCATAGTGCCTTAGGTTGTCCAGGCCGAGTATTTCCTTTCTTAGTTTATAATAGCGATGCAAGGCAGGCATGTTTTTATTTACAGTAGAGACTAGGTTATCATAGACAGCCTCTGGAACATTGTCCGGGAAGAGTGCCATGGCCCTAGCGCTTGGATGTTTCCTTATCTTAGCCATATATTTATCGAGTTTTACAGATCCAGCGTACAACGCCGCAAGCGTATGCCGATGCGCTTCAAAAGAAGCATAGAATTGTAGATAGGCCTTTTTTCGCACCGACCTATCCGGCAGACGCATAAAGTATGCAAAAGTGGATTGTGTGAGCGGTTTTGGACCTTCTGGCGTCTCGATTATACCGAAATCCAAGTCGACATTGGTTAGAACACTGAAAGCATCCTTTGGAGTCTGAGCTGGCTCTCTCTGAAGAGCCAAGAGTCTCTCCTCAGCTTCGCTCAGCACATGCGGTTTGAAGCGACGCAATTTCGAAAGAAAAACTCTATAATCCTCAAATGCAGAGTCTTTAAGACAGCTGTCGATAAAATAGTCCTCCAGCATTTGGATAGCAGGACTAAGCCAAGACCAAGCGGCTTGGCCTTGAGTCGATAGATTTACATAGCGCTCAAACATTCCTCTAGCTACACTATTTCCTTCATCTTCGGTTACCCTGAGGTCTGCATAATAGCCAAGCCTTTCCTCTAGAATCAGATATTGTTCAAAGGCTTTGAGTGTTTCGAGAAAAGCCTTCCGATCTGTACCAAGAGATATCTTGCTCTTTTCCGCATCTTGAATCATCGTATTGAAGACCACAAGTTCTTTTTCCCATTCGGAATCGCCTGAAAAGAGACTTGCCAAGTTCCATCTATGCTCTGCAGGAACATCCGAACGCTCTAGAATTATCTTTGCCATTCTTCCTCCCTTTTCTATAGTAATCAAATATTATTTATATATCAGGTCGATTCGCGTACTACAAGCTGATATGGCAGTTTTATATGTTGCCCGGAAGAGCCATCCAGCATATTCATTACCATTCGTGCAGCTTCTGCTCCCTTGTCTCGGTCGGGCTGGTGAATAGTAGTCAGACGAGGAGAAACCAACATACTTTCCTGAATATCATCAAATCCTGCCACAGCAACATCTTCCGGTATCTCTAGACCTAGTCCTTTTGCAGCGATCATAGCTCCTATCGCTGTAATATCCGACATAGCGACAATCGCGGTTGGCCGCGGATCAAGCGAAAGGATATGGCAAGCGTTCTCATAGCCGCTCTGTATCGAGCCTTTGCAGTTTTGTAGAGATATTCGAGAATCCGTAATCGACAATCCTGCATCTTTTAAGGCCATTTGAAATCCTTCGAGACGCCTTTGTACAACAATCGAAACAAGCTCGGCTTCGCTCGGTTTTGTATCAGGTTCTAGAGCTAGGATAGCGAGTCGCTTATGGCCTCTTTTTAACACATGCTGCATCAATTCTCTTGCAGCATTCTTTTGATCGATTCCTATGTTGATTATGGAAGCCGATTCTTCGCCATCGATCGTCACAAAGGGGATGTGGTTCTGCTTAAGCAAGCTTACAACCTCATGCCCAGGCCCGACACCAATTGTGATAAGCCCATCAACATAAGATTTTCTTGCAGCTTCGATTATTCTACCCCGGATTAGAGGCAAAATGGCAAGAGAGAATTCCCTTCGTTCGCATTCCTCACCTATTCCGCTGATAACTTGAGTCATATGTGGATTTGCAAAGATATCTCCTATTTTTTGAGGCAGGAGAAGACCAATTGCACCAATACGCTTTGTCGTCAAGCTACGCGCAAAGGGGTTTGGCACATATCCAAGTTCATCGATAATCGCCATTATCCTGTTATAAGTCTTCTTCGATATTCTATCAGGGTAGTTTAGTGCAAATGAAACGGTGGTCTTCGATACTCCTGCACGTTGAGCTATATCTTTGATTGTCACTTTAGACATGAGATGAATTCTACACAAAAGCCTTCGGCTCGTCAAAGCACCAATAATAATCTATAATTCATTAGAAATGAGCACGATCACTTTAAATATAGATGGCTTCAAAGAAATCTCGGTTCCTATGGGCTCGAGTGCTGAGGAAATCTTCTCACAAGCTGGTATGGAACAAGAATGGGGAACTTCTACACATCCTTTTCCCCCTGTTGCTGCTCTAGTCAACAACGAGCTTGCCGCGCTTTCGGCACCGGTCAATGCCGACTGCAAGATTGCTCCCATTTATCCCGATTCTCCAATGGGAGCCGAAGTATATCGCCATTCCTTATGTTTTCTCCTTGCAATGGCTGCAAAAGCTCTTGTGCCTAAGAGGCGGCTCATTGTGAGCATGGCAATAGGCAATGGATATTATCACTACTTCGATGATGAAGAACCTGTTTCGCCACGCCTTCTCGAGTCCCTCTGCTTGTATATGCGCGACATAGTGGCCAAGAATCTGCCCATAAAGATTATTATGCAATCTTGGAATTCCGTCTTCGAATACTTTGAACAATCAAATCAAACAGAAACCTATTCTTTAATGGAATATATAAATGATCCTTTTGTCTTACTCAATGAGTGTCAAGATTATAAGGATCTGCATATAGCGCCCCTTGTTCCGCGCACAGGACTTTTAAGCATATGGGAGCTTATGCCATACCGTCGAGGGATGTTGCTCCGTTTTCCTCATACAAAAAAGCCTTATGAAATGGACCCTTTCATAGACATACCTGTGCTCTATGACATAGCAGAAGAATATGAACAGAAAGCCAAAGTGCTAAATGCGGGATCTATCGGTGCTCTTAATAAGATAAATCAATCGGGGGGCATTCAGGATTTTATTCTGATGGCCGAAGCTCTCCAGAATAAAAAACTTGCTTATATTGCAGATATGATTGCCGAAAAATCAGATAAGACAAAAGTCATTCTAATAGCGGGGCCTTCGAGCTCGGGCAAGACCACCACTGCGAAAAAACTATCGGTGCAGCTAAGGGCTCTTGGCTTCAAACCTATCCATATCGAACTCGATAACTATTTTGTAGATCGTAGCCATACACCTCTCGATAAGGACGGTAAACCAGATTTCGAATGCTTGGAAGCTCTCGATATCGAATTTCTCAATTGGCAGCTTTTGGATCTTTTCGAGGGCAAAGAGATCGAACTTCCAGAATTTGATTTCAAAAGCGGTATAAGAAAGCCTTCTGGTACTTTTATTAGCATCAAGCAAAATGAAATACTCATGCTTGAAGGTATCCATGGTCTCAATGAGCGGCTTACACCACATATATCTGCAGATAATAAGCTCAAGATATATGTCTCAGCACTGACACAGCTCAATGTGGACGATCACAACCGAGTGCGGACGACAGACTATCGCCTTCTTCGGCGCATGGTGCGAGATTACAATTTTCGCGGTCATGATGCTCGCGAAACGCTTTCCATGTGGTCCTCTGTACAGAGGGGCGAACGGCTATATATCTTTCCCTTCCAAGGCGATGCTGATATCGCTTTCAATTCTGCGCTCGATTACGAGCTTGGAGTGCTAAAGGTATTTGCCGAACCGCTTCTACGCACAGTTAAGCCTCACCACCCTGAATATACCGATGCTCGCCGGATTCAAGCTTTCATCTCGAGCATTTCGCCTATTTCACCTCAGTATGTACCCAGCGATTCAATTCTGCGTGAATTCATAGGATCTAGCATATTTAAGTATTGAGGCGATCTAGCCCTCAATTAGGTTCCTATTTCGGTTTCTTTGAATTCAGCGATCTATGGTTTCTTTCTCACCTCGGACACCGCAAAATCGAATGCTTCCTGCAACATCTCCTCTGGGATAGCTGCGATATGTCCATATTTCATCAAGTCTTGCGTAAGAGAGCGTGCAGCTAGAATATCGGCTTTGGCCTTGGAGTAAATATTATCCCAAGTATCGGGAAGCCTAGCCACTCCTTCTTCTATCGCTGCCATTGCTACATCGGCCGCCTCGCGCGCGAAAACTTCGGTCTCCTCCATTGTTGCAATTATATTGTCAGCGCTTATGCCACGAGATTTTGCGAAATCAGCTATAGAGTGGGCGCATCGGATGGCCATATTGTCGGTTATTTTTTTTGAGCGAACAAGCAGAGCGCCTTTCAAAAGCCCAGGAAAGCAGATGGAGTTATTGACCTGATTTGGAAAATCGCCGCGACCTGTGGCGACTATGTAAGCGCCCTCTTCCTTTGCTGCATAAGGCCAGATTTCGGGTACTGGATTGGCACAGGCAAAAACAATGGATTTAGGGGCCATCGAGCGAATCCATTCACGTTTCACTGTGTCCGGCCCAGGCGTCGAGAGCGCAATTAGTACGTCAGCACCCTTTAAGGCCTCTTCCTCAGTCTCGACGCAACGAGGATTAGTCTGAAGACAGAGCTCCCATTTCCGATAATATCTCTTATCTGTTTCGATATCTTTGCGATTTCTGTGCAGGCCACCCTTGCTATCGAAAATCACCATGTTCTCTCCCTTGCCACCATCGGCAAGGATTAGTCGGGCAATTGTCGTATTAGAAGCACCTGCCCCCAGCAATACAATTTTGGCTTCACTAAGCTTCTTACCTGCAAGCTCAAGCGCATTGAGAAGGCCAGCAAGAGTCACACAAGCAGTACCCTGCGCATCATCATGCCATACAGGGATATCACAGGCTTCCCTCAGTTCATCCAGCACTTTGAAGCAATTTGGCTGGCTGATATCCTCAAGATTTACAGCTCCTACTGAAGGTTCTAGCATTTTAACAAAATCGATGATTTTATCAGGATTAGGTTTACCATCGCTGCCTCGGGAATTGATGCAAAGCGCGATTGCATCTACACCACCCAGATACTTCATGAGGAAAGCCTTGCCTTCCATAACGCCGAGGCCACCAGGAGGCGTACAATCGCCATCGCCTAAAACACGCGTAGAGTCAGACACGACAGCGACAAGATTTCCTCGGTTTGAGAGCGCAAATGATTGATCATTATCATCTCGAATAGTTGTCGATACCTTTGAAACTCCTGGCGTGTACCATACATTGAACCAGTTGAATCCATAGAGACCTGCCTTGGGTACTATCTGGATTTTCCCTCCGTAAAAACGATGAGTCTTTTCTGAAAGCGTTTTTAGAAAAATCGTTTGTGCACGAGCTCGCTGGTCCGGTGTCAAATCCTTGGGAAAAGCCTCTGATAGATTGTCTAGACTTAGATTGAGTTTCATAGTCTCCTTCCTTTTGTAATTTGACCCTTTTGGAATGTTCTGGGTCTTTTGTCTATTGTCGCCGAATAATTATAGCCGGCGTGATACGGTTTAATATTATCATGCGCTTTGAGGAGGTGCAATAAAAAGAAAGTCGAAAATATAAAGCACAACCCCCCAAAATCTAAGGCGCAACTCCTTGGACGAACGTTTCTATCAGTATATGTCAGTCAATGCCTTAATATATTGAAGACGATGGTACTCCTCTGGTCTATCGGCATTGATGGCAGCGAGTTTTCCCTGAAGGCCATCGAGAGACGGATAGCCAAGGGAATCCATAAGGATATTCAAATCTTTGAGTATTGCCTCAATGATCTTCCAGCCTTTTTTATAGATGACAGAACATACTTCGACCGCACTTGCTCCAGCTAACAGGCATTTTACCGCTGCATCTGCATTGTGAATCCCAGTGGATGAGACGATTTCCAAACCGACCCGTTTATATAGGATCGAAGTCCATCTCAGACTCTCATGGTATTCGGTCTCGGAACTGAGCGGCTGAGCTCCAGAGAGTCTCATCGTACTCAGATTGAAGTCGAACCTGAAAAACCGATTGAAAAGAACAACAGCATTTGCGCCCTCTTTCGAAAGCCCATGGACTAGATGCGGCATGCTCGAATAATGGTTACCCAACTTGACCATGATTGGAAGCTTTGTGACAGATCGGGTTTCCTTGACTGTGGAGAGAACTTTTTTTTCGATCTCTTGTCCAGAAATCTGCGGAGAAAAGGGCACATAGGCTATATTCAGCTCTAGCGCGTTGGCTCCCGCTTCTTCTATGCGTCTGGCGAAATCTGCCCATCTGCCTTGACCAACACAATTTATGCTTGCGATTATCGGGACTCCATCTGCTTTTCTCTTCGATTCGCTTATAAGTCTTAGATATTCATCTGTGCTCTCTTCCCAAGCTGTACGAGAAATGAAGGCTTCTGAATCCGGATAGCCATTCAGATCGAGCCCCGCCATTTCCTGTCCAAGCACGGCAAGTATCTGTTCTTCAAATAGCGATTTGAGCACAATCGCTCCTGCGCCAGAATGCACTGCCTTTTCTACACCATCAGACATGCTGGTAAGTCCGCTTGCTCCGATGATTATGGGATTCTGTAGCTGAAGCCCCATCAGGTATGTCCGTAATTCTGCCATTTTCAGCTCCTTAATCTTTTATTGTACCAGAAAATTAGCACTGCAAGTAGAACGATAATTATAAATCCAGAGATTTCGTTTTGATTCTATCCAAAACGCGTACTGCAAATACCTCTAGGGGAATCCCGCTCTCCTGATCTCCTGTTCTAAGTCTGAGCGACACCACGCCGCCTTCTTGCTCGCGCTGGCCAACGATAGCCATATAGGGAATCCTCTGATTCTGGGCATCTCGAATCTTAGCATTCATTCGCTCTTCCGAGAGCATTGCCTTGGCTCTAATGCCCTTCTCTTGCAAAAATTTAGCTACTGTTTTGGCATATCCGTCAAAACTAGGCGCAACTGGTATTACTGCTACTTGTTCTGGCATGAGCCATACAGGAAAAGCCCCAGCATAATGCTCGATGAAAACCCCGAAAAAGCGCTCGAGAGATCCTAGGAGCGCACGATGAACCATGTATGGACGCTTTTGTTTGCCATCCTTATCGATAAAAACCATATCAAAACGCTCTGGTTCATTGAAATCGAACTGAATCGTAGTCATCTGCCATTCTCGACCTATTGCATCCTTTACTTTTAGATCTATCTTTGGTCCATAGAATGCACCACCGCCTTCATCGATCTCATAGAGCAATCCTTCCTTATCGATTGCTTTCTTGAGCGACATAAGAGCTTGATCCCAGCGCTCCGGTTCTCCTACAGAATCCGCAGGCCTTGTTGCAAGATAAGCTTTTATTTCTTTGAAACCCAAGGTTTTCCACATCGAGAGGCTAAACTGAAGCACCTCGAGTATCTCATCCTCGATTTGATCTGGAGTGCAGATGATGTGCGCATCATCCTGAGTAAATCCGCGAACCCTCATAAGCCCATGAAGAACCCCCGAGCGCTCATAGCGATAGACAGTTCCAAGCTCGGCCCAGCGAAGCGGAAGGTCGCGGTAAGAGTGGTTAGATGTTTTATAAATCATGATATGAAATGGGCAATTCATCGGCTTTATGAAGTACTCATCCTCATCTATTTTCATTGGGGCATACATATTCGCTTTATAGAAGCCCAGGTGACCACTGGTCTCCCAGAGCCAGCTCTTACCTATATGGGGTGTAAAAAGTATCTCATATCCATTTTTATAATGTTCATCTCGCCACCAATTTTCCAGTTCGACACGAAAACGGCCGCCTTTGGGGTGCCAATATATAAGGCCAGGACCTGCTTCTTCGTGCGTGGAAAAAAGATCGAGTTCTTTGCCCAATTTGCGATGGTCTCGTCGCTCTGCCTCTTCTAGCATGTGGAGGTAATCCTCTAGCTTGGCCTTCGATTCAAAGGCATAGGCGTAGATTCGCGTCAACATTGGCTTCGATTCATCTCCTCGCCAATAAGCGCCGGCAATAGTCTTTAGTTTAAAGGCATTCGGTTTTAGTTCTCTTGTAGATTCGACATGTGGTCCTCGGCATAGATCCACAAAATCGCCCTGCTTATATATCGAGATCGTGCCTTCTTCCAATCCTTCTATCAATTCTAGTTTGAAAGGCTGATCCTTGAAGAGCTCCTGCGCTTCTTGCTTGCTGATTTCTGTGCGGA
Source organism: Spirochaetota bacterium (assembly GCA_022704665.1). Lineage (GTDB taxonomy): Bacteria > Spirochaetota > Spirochaetia > Treponematales > Rectinemataceae > Rectinema. Next base: position 16,384 of record JAKJFY010000010.1, read on the forward strand.
CAAAGTCCTGATCTTTATCGATAATTCGCCGCATCTCTTTTTCTATTGCAGGCAAATCATCATTGGTTATCGGTTGCGCAAACAAAAAATCATAGTAAAATCCATCTTCTATCGCGGGGCCTATACCAAATTTAACCCCCGGAAAAAGATGTTGTACTGCCTCTGCCATAACATGGGCAAGAGAATGTCTCATTTTTTCGATATCAATTTCCATTTTAGCTCTCCTTTCGATCATTGAGCATATAAAAAAACTCCACGAAATACGTCCTTGCATGAATTTCTTCACATAAGGACGAATTCCGTGGAGTTGCAACACTCCCCGTAACCCGCGGTGCCACCTTATTTCGGCTCCCCACGACAGGGACCGCACTCTTCGCCAATAACGCTTGGCACGCGATCTGAATTACTACTGAAAAAAATCTGGTTCACTCAGACTGCTCCGGAGTGGTTTTCGCTGGGTATCGGCAGGATTCTTCCACCCGTACTTGCTAATACGGAATCCCTCTCTATGCTCGAGGTTCGCCAGCTACTCTTCTCCATCAGCGCATTTTTTATTATTCTTCATATTTAGATGCTCTATGTCAAGTGTAGACTAACTGCGAATCTCATGCGGGTGACTTGTTAAAGTCTGTTACTATGAGTATTTTTTATATGTATGGGAACTAGAGTCGATCAGTCGATAGATACTCAAGAACTGACGCGGGAAGAAATTGAAGCAAGGGAGCCCGAAGAGTATCGTGTATATCTCATGAACGATGATTTTACTACGATCGAGTTTGTGATATCAATTCTTATGAAGGTGTTCCACAAGAATCTGATGGAAGCTACTAAGTTGACGATGGAGGTCCATAGAAAGGGACGAGGTCTGGCAGGGGTTTACCCATACGACATCGCCATTACAAAAGTACAACAAGTCCATGCAATGGCCAGACAGCGGGGTTTCCCGCTTCGCTGCGCAATGGAGAAAACATGAAAGTAAGTTCTGAGGTGCAGGCGATTTTCAATGCCGCCTACAATGAAGCAAAACTCCGGAATCATGAATATCTCATGCCGGAACATATACTCTTTGCAAGCCTCTCGTTTGAAAAGGTACGCGCTGTATTTGAAAGCTGTGACGCGGATCTGGAACAGATGAGGCGAAGCATTGAGGCGTACTTTGAGCAGAAAATGCCCATTGTCCGCAATGCAGAACCTATTCAGAGCGCAGGTTTTCAAGCGGTTATCGAGCGCGCCGTAATGCAGTCGCAATCGGCGGGCAAGGAAGAGGTTCAGATTTCGGATCTTGTGGTCTCTCTATATGATGAAGAGCGCACCTATGCAGGTTATCTCATGCGTAAGCTCGGCATAAAAAGGCTTCAACTGCTCGAGGTGCTTTCTCATGGCATAAACGACGACGATATAACGAGCGACTCTCTTTCCGACGAGGAGGCTGAAGATAGAACCGAAGAAGGTGTAAGGGATAAACGCACTCTTCGCCCTGGAACATTAGAGCGCTTTGCGACTGAGTTAACAGCCCTAGCAACCGCTGGAAAACTCGAGCCCGTCATTGGCCGAGAGGCAGAAATTGAGCGCACTATACAGGTGCTCTCACGAAGGTTAAAAAACAATCCCATACATGTGGGCGATGCGGGTGTTGGCAAGACAGCTATTACCGAAGGCCTTGCACAACGCATCGCTGCTGGCAATGTGCCTCCTAAGCTAAAAGGATATACGATTTGGTCTCTCGACATGGGAGCACTTCTTGCTGGTACTAAATTCCGTGGTGATTTCGAGGAACGTGTCAAAAAAGTCATAGATTTGTTGCTCAAGAAAGAAAAAGCCATTCTTTTTATAGATGAAATCCACACAATAATCGGAGCGGGTGCGGTCACGGGAAGTACTCTGGACGCTTCTAATCTGCTAAAGCCTGCTCTAACTTCGGGAAAGCTACGTTGTATTGGATCTACGACCTACGATGAGTATAACAAGATCTTTGAAAAAGACCGTGCGCTCTCCCGACGCTTTCAGAAAATCGATATAGTAGAACCCACAATTCCCGAGACCGTGGAGATACTTAAGGGCCTTCGACCAAAATACGAAGAGTACCATAATGTGCAATACAGCGATGAAACCCTTGAAATAGCCGTAAAGCTTGCTGCTCAATTCATAACCGAGCGAAAATTGCCCGATAAGGCGATCGATGTCATAGATGAAGCCGGTGCTTTGGCCCGCATTCGTGCCGATAAGGAGAAGGATGAAACCGATACCGCCACAGTCGACATCAGCCCACATGATATCGAAGTAGTAATTGCAAAGATCGCCAGGATTCCCGAGAGAACGGTTTCTTCATCCGAAAAAGATAAACTCGCTACTCTCGAAGATTCTCTCAAACAGGAGGTTTTCGGACAGGATCAGGCCATCGAAGCTGTTGTGAAGGCAGTCAAACGCTCGCGAGCCGGCTTTAGAGCGCCCGATAAGCCAATTGCAAACTTTCTCTTTGTGGGTCCCACCGGTGTTGGGAAGACTGAGTTGGCTCGCCAGCTATCGAAACATCTTGGAATCACGCTGCATCGTTTCGATATGAGCGAGTATCAGGAGAAACATACGGTATCAAGGCTAATCGGTTCTCCACCTGGATATGTAGGTTATGAAGAAGGAGGACTTTTGACCGACGCAATTAGGAAAACCCCTAATGCTGTTGTTCTTCTCGATGAAATCGAGAAAGCTCATCCCGACATTTACAATATTCTCCTGCAGATAATGGACTATGCAACCCTAACGGATAATCAGGGTAGAAAAGCTGATTTTCGCAATGTCATTCTCATCATGACGAGCAACGCAGGCGCAAGGGATATTGGAAAGCCACTCATAGGTTTTGGCGAACAGCAGGTCAGCTCTTCAGCCCTCGACGAAGCGGTGGAACGTGCCTTTAGCCCGGAATTCCGCAACAGGCTTGATGCCGTAGTGCATTTCAACAATCTGCCAATGGAGATCATCGAGCGTATTGTAAAGAAGGCCATCGATGAATTCGCTATGCAACTGGCCGAAAAGAATGTGACCCTAAAGGTTGAAGATGATGTAATACGTTATCTTGCAATCAAGGGTTACTCCCGTGAATTCGGAGCACGCAATATAAGTCGCCTGGTTGAAGACCAGATAAAAACTGTATTCGTGGACGAAGTGCTCTTTGGCAAGCTTGAGCATGGCGGAATGGCAATGGCTCACCTAGAGAACGAAAAGATTGTCTTCGATATTTCGCCTCAAAAAGACTAAAAGCTGGGAGCTGCCTTGATGCGATGGATTGTCATGCCAGATCGACTAGATGAGGAGCAGGAATATCGATTTCCGCCAGCGGAAAGTGCAGCACCGAATGGTCTAGTATGCTACGGAGGAAATCTTTCACCAGGAGCTTTGATCTCTGCATACCGTCAAGGGATCTTCCCTTGGCCTTCCAATCCTTCTGTCATTCGCTGGTGTAGTCCAGATCCACGCTTTATCATTTTGCGTGGATTTTTGCATGTCACGGAATCGGCTCAAAAGGCACTTAAGAAAGCATTGAAGCCAAATTCCGAGTATGCACTCACGCTCGATAGGAATTTTCGAGAAGTAATAAGAAATTGCGCTGTAATGCCACGGGCTGAGCAACCTGGCACTTGGATTTTTCCTAGCCTCGTAGATGCCTACACAAGGTTGCATGAAATTGGTTACGCTCATTCGGTCGAAGTCTGGAAGAATGGCAATCTTGTTGGGGGCTTGTATGGGGTTAGTATTGGTACGGCTTTTTTTGGTGAATCGATGTTTAGCCTAGAGAGCAATGCTTCAAAGATTGGATTCCTCTCTTTGGCGAAGACCCTATTCAACCAGGGCTTTGAATTTATCGATTGCCAGGTATACACTCCCTATCTAGAACTGATGGGAGGCATCGATGTGCCACGTTTGATTTATCTCTCTATACTCGATGCTGCAGTTAAAAAACCAACCATGAAGGGGAGCTGGTCGAAAATGTTCTCCACTTTTCCTGAAAGAGAGCTAATTATATCTGCTGATAATAACCATGAAGTAATGGTAGATCGCCAATGATAGCAGATCTAAGATATTGGATCATCCATGATTGGATCATCAGAAAAAGAAGATCGGAATACTAATGAAATTACTTTTTGTACAATTACCTGCACAGATGCCCGACTGGAGTTCGGTTCCTGCAAATGTACCATTAGCTGCGGGATATCTTGCCTCCTATGCGGAATCAAAAGGACTGCTCTCTCGTCGGGAATGGACAATACTGGAGCCTCCAATAGCGAACTATGGATCAGATGCTTCTATCATTTCATCTATTGTTGCGCGTGAGCCTGATATTATTGCATTCACTCTCTATTCATGGAATATAAAGCGCAGTCTTTTCCTAGCTGAAAAACTTGCTTCACAGCTACCTCGCGCCCGCTTGATAGCAGGCGGCCCGGAAGTCGTCAAACCAATGCCAATTACATCGAAATCGCCTTTTAATAGCCTTATATACGGCGAAGGAGAGGAAGCATTTGCAGAAATACTGCAGGATATTCAGGAGCACAGGCCAATTTCATCTTTTTATAGTTCAGATAATCTCATAGACCTCAACAAATTGCCAAATCCATATCTGAGCGGCGCGCTCAATCTCGATTCGAATTTCCAGGTTCATATCGAGACAATGCGAGGCTGCAATTCGAGATGCTCATACTGCTATTACGGAAAGAACTATAAGACCGTCCGCTATTTCCCTCATGAACAGATTCTAGAAGTAATTCGACTTGCTTCAGAGGCAGGCGTTCCAGAGATATACATAATGGACCCGAATTTCCAGACAGGGTCTGATTTTGCAGGAAAGCTGCGCGATATCGCATTTGTAAATCATGCACATACATCTATTCATACCGAGCTCAGACTCGAAGGTCTTGATGAAGAGATAGCAGGCCTTCTGAAAGAAGCAGGCATTATCTCGGTCGAAGCGGGGCTTCAAAGCACGAATTCCAAGGCCCTGGAGGCGGTTCATAGAAGCTTCGATAGAAAAGCCTTCGAGCGTGGCGCCGAACTTATCCAGAGACAGAAAATCATAATAAAAACAGGTCTCATACTTGGCTTGCCATACGATGGCTATGAACAGATCATTGAAACCTTCGATTTTCTTGGTATGCAGGGGCTCGGTCAGGAGGCAGAGTTGTATCCCCTTTCGTTGCTTCCCGGAACAGAGATTAGAGAACGCGCTGACGAGTATGGCATGAGAGCAATGGACCCTCCTCCATATCTTGTGACCAGCACGCACTGGATATCCTATGATGATATGGTCGATGCTATTTCAGCCTTCGAAGAAAGCTTCGATGTAGAATGGGCTATGCCACCTGCGCCTCATTTTCAACTCTTCAAAGAAGGGTTCGTCTCTTTTATCGATATCCGAAAGCCCGAGAACATCGATTGGATGCGTCTCAATCCAGAAAAACTATCAAACTCCATCACCCTTTTAATCGATGCAGACGATCCTGAAATATTGTCCAGGGTAGTAAGAGCGGCTAGGGACTTACGCAAAGACAATCCCTATACCCTCTATCAGATTGTGCTTACAAGCGAGACAAGAATACCTTCTGAGAAACTTGTGGAGAGAATTAGAGATGCATTCCTGAACTCCGATCATTATTATGAGCTTTTGAACTCATTTTCCCCCGATCCGCAGACAAGTTATCAAACTAGGATATTCTTTGCAACAAAAAATTTCACCCTTGCGTATCGAGCCCTCGAGGAAGCGCAGGACATGGAAACAATGGTGATACTAAGCGGAAAGGGTGGCTACAATTCGGATCGCCTTTCCGAACTTCTGCCTTATGTAATTTTCGATAAATTATCGCTTCCTTTCGACCGACTTTACGATCTTATCTCCATTTATGCTGATTTTCCGCATATGTTAATCGAGGCACCGGAAGGACTCTTTTAACTCTTTTAAGACGGCAAACTGATTGACTTTAGAGTTTTATTCCATATGGCCTTAATACATCTTGGAAAGGTCTGCCTTCCAAATGCCACGCCCTGTCATGAGGTAAGACCGAATGTTGGCTACTGTGTCTTCGATAGATCTAGCCGAAGCCTGATTAGTCGACCCTCCCACATGAGGAGAAAGCACAACATTCGAAAGCTTGTATATTGGATAGCGTGAAGGCGCACCTACTACACCTGCGGCAGGGTATGTGTACCATGTATCTATCGCAGCTCCTTTTAGTACTCCATTCTTGAGAGCCTCGTACAAGCCTTCTTCGTCCACGATGGAGCCTCTGCCTACATTTACCAAGAATTTCCCATTCATGCCCATGAGCATATCTTTTGAAATGAGGTTTTCGGTCTCCTTAGTAGCTGGAAGCGCTATAAAAATTATCTCAGCTGAGTCGATGGCTTCCTGCAAAGTGGGCACTATGGCATCGAAATGATCTGGTAATTTGCCATCTTTTGTCCTGCACCACCCATATACTATGCAATGAAATGCCTTGAGAAGACCAGCCAACTCCTGACCTATGGCTCCTGTCCCTAGAATCGAGCATTTCCGACCATATAGACTGTCCCAGTTGTCTTCTGCTCCTCGATTGACCCAAAAACCATGCCATATTTCATTTTTAAGGTCATTGTGGTACTCGATGACTCTTCCATAAAAAGCAAGAGTTAGGGCAAGGGCCCTTTCGGCGACATCGAAGGCATTAGAGTGAACATTGTAGACTTCAATTCCACGCTCGAGCATCAATTGAGAAGGCAGATGGTTTACCCCCGTAAATGGCTGAAACAGAGCTTTAAGGCTTGTTGCTGCTTTGAAAACATCCGCCGGAATGCGCCCCGCAATGATTAAATCGAGTGAACCGATTTCAGGGGAATCGGGGGTAAGCCCTTCCAGCCATGTATGATCTGGGAATTCTTCCCGCAGTTGTTCTATGACCGTTCGCCAAATAGACTGAATTGGCATGAATGATCCAATATTCATGATAACCTCTCTTAAAATAAACTATATCATATATATGGAAGCATACTTAATACTTATATGCAAGCAATCTTGTGAAATTGTAGAATTTTTGCGATATAGATTGTGGAGACTCGGAATTTTTATTATTGATGCCGATATTCTTGAAGGGAGATATATAGAATGCAAAAACTATCTTTTAAGGCAGGACAATTGCTCTCTGCTATTATCGCCGTGCTATTCTTACTTGGAGGCTGTGCAACCTCCCCTGCAAAGAATAAAGAGGTTACTCTAAACGATCTTGTAATCCAAGGTGATTTTGAAGGTATCCGTAAGTTTTATTCAAACCAAGAGGAATTGAACAAACCTTCAAATAAAGAACCATATGTGGGGCTATACCCCCTTCATATCGCAGTAACACAGGGTAATGCACAAATAGCAGAAATCCTCATTGTGCTGGGCGCAAAGCCCGATAATCAGGATCTCTCTGGAAAAACAGCTTTGCGATATGCAGTAGATAGGAAACAGACGGCAATGGTAAAGATGCTCATCGATAGAGGAGCCGATCCCTTTGTCCCCGATGTAGGTGGAACTTCTCCAGCCCAAGTAGCGCTACACTCAGATATAGGCCTTCTTGATGCAATGTTCAACCCTCGAAATATCAATAACACTGGTTCCGATGGAAGGACTATTCTCCACCATGCTTCCGATGCTTTAATGCCAAAAGAAGTTGACCTTCTTCTGTCGAAAGGTGCCCTAGTACAGATAAAAGATAAAGCAGACAGAACCGCCCTTGATCTCGCTCTCCTTTATCCAGAGAAACTAGAAGCAGCGCAGATAGCTGAGAAGCTAATTCTCAAGGGAGCAAATCCTTCTTTCCCAGAGTTTTCCTGGTTTGCAGATACCGTGCGGAGGCCTGACTATAGTGCTGCCCGCTTTGCCAATGGCAACACGCCTCTGCATGAGGCGATCTCCCGATATCAATATGGTTTTGCACTTTTTCTATTGCTCAATAATGTCGATGCCAACCTTAAGAATCTGAATGGCGATGCGCCTCTTCACCTAGCGGTAAAGTCTGGCTATGTCGAGGGTGCTAGACTACTACTCTCTCATAACGCAAATCCGGACATTCTGGATGCTAATCAAAGCACGCCGCTGCATCTCACCGTTCCAGCTACTCAGCGTCTTGAAATGGTCAAGCTTCTTTTAGCATTCAAGGCTAACCCCGCGCTTATGGATAATCAAGGTAATACACCGCTCCATAAAGCAGTCGCGCAGCTATATGCTCCTGAAATCGTCGAAACTCTTATTCAAGCAGGAGCGCCTGTAAATGCACAGAATTCCAAAGGGGACACGCCTCTCATTATCTGCGCACGGACTGAGCACTATGAATATGCAAGGCCTCTCATCGAAGCGAAAGCAGAAATTTTCAAGATGAACCAAGCAGGTGAGAATGCTCTCAAGATTGCATTGAGTAAAGGCTATACTGCTGTCGACAATATCGTGCTGCCATCTAATGTGAACCAGAGCGATGATAACTCGAACAGTGTTCTCATGACTGCTGTATCGCTGAAAGCCAACCCAGATGTCCTTAAGCTAATCCTTTCTAAGGGAGCTGATCCGAACGCAAAGAACAAAGCACAGGATACTGCCCTACATATCGCGGTAAGACTAAACTATGCCCAGCAGGGTATCGTTCTCCTGGATGCTAATGCAGATGTATTTCAATATAATGCAGTGCAAGAAAATCCCCTCTTCCTTGCGCTCACTGCAAAACCTGTGCCTCTCGAATGGTTTTTCAGACCAAATGTAATCACTGCTACAGATGCAAATGGAGATTCTGTAGTCCACCATGCCGCTCGTAAGAATCTTCCAGATGGAATTGCTTACCTGATCAAAAAGGGCGCAAATATCGAAGCGCTCAATAACGCAGGAGAGATTCCACTTCATACAGCTGCAAAATACGATGCTACTGATGCAATTCGTTATCTGGTAAGTGCAGGATCTTCTTTGAATGCCGCAAATAAGAATGGCGACATTCCTCTCCAAAGTGCGGTATTGAATGGAGCTTTCAAAGCGACTCAGTTGCTCCTTGCAGCAGGCTCTCCAGTGAATAATCAGAATTATTCTGGCGAGACAGCTTTGCATCAGGCTAGCAAGAATAACAGCGCCGAAATTATCCAGCTACTTATAGCGCAAGGAGCACAGACCGAAATTCAGGACAGCCGGGGTTTTACCGCTCTTATAACAGCAGCAGCCAACGATCGCTATGATGCTGCAAGTGAGCTAATCAAAGCTAAAGCTCTCATCGATACACGCGACTACCTTGGATCCACGCCCCTATATCACGCTGTAAGCGGTGAATACGCCTCACTGATAAGGTTGTTCTTGGTAAACGACGCTGATATCCATGCTCTGAACGGCCAAGAGCTTTCTCCTTTTAGATTATCGCTTTCGAAGATTCCCCAGATAACTTCTGAATTCTATACTGATAAGCTTATCAACAAGCCCGATTCTAGTGGAGATTGTGTTCTGCACATACTAGTGAAGAGTGGGCAAGGACAGGAAGCTCTGGCAGAAGCCCTTAAACATGGAGCCAATCTTAATGCGAGAAACTCAAAAGGAGACACTCCTCTTATGCTCGCTCTAAAAAAAGGCGATCTTAATGCAGCGGTATTGCTGATAAAAGCAGGATCATCTCTCTTTGTATCGAATGCGGACAATACTCTGCCTCTTTATGTAATCTTTGGAATGGATTCGGGAGCCAGAATGAAGCTTTTCTCGGCTGCTGGTACCAACAGTTCGGATTTTATAGGGGAGTCCCTGCTTCACTATGCAGTAAGAGCAAATAATGCAAATATTGTTTCAGAGCTGCTATCTCTTGGGGCAGATAAAAATGCGCGAAACCGCAAAGGAGAGACTCCAAAAGATATTGCACAAGCAAAAGGATACCAGGAGATTCTTGCCATACTTGCACCTAAATGAGATGATGACGGTAGCTGCCTAGAAAATGCTGATCTAGTACTAGGTGCAGATTTGGAGGCTAGAACTCCATCGGCATGCAGGCTTTGACCCTTTTTCAAGGATATCAAGCTTTTACAGGACTGCTTCAAAGTTGTCTTTATAAGATCGAGTCTGAAAGCTCTTGTCTATTCTTCATTTTTTCGAGAGCTCTTTCTTGAATCTGGCGCACTCTCTCACGAGTTATACCCAGAGCTAAGCCCGTCTCCTCAAGAGTCTTTGGCGCTTCGCCATTCAGACCGTATCTGAGCTCTAGAACAGTCTGTTCCCGCTCGGAAAGAGAACACATTACATAACTTAGCAATTCTCTTAAGGTAACTAGGAATGCTTCGCTATAAGGATCAGGTGCACTTTCATCTTTAAGGTTGTTTACCAGGCTTACGTTCTGGTTCTCCTCTGTATATAGGTCAAGGCTAGATGTTCCAAGCGCCAACTGTAGAGCGCTCTCAACTTTACTCAGAGCTATACCCGATCTTTTGGCTATTTCGATGGAATTAGGATCGCGGCCAAGTTCTTGGACAAGCCCTTTAGCCGATGCATAGCATCTGCGAATCGTGTTCAACATGTGAATCGGAAGACGTATCATCCTGCTTTGATCCACAAGGCACTTGATTATAGCTTGCCTTATCCACCAGCTTGCATAGGTTGAGAAACGATATCCCTTTCGATAGTCGAAACGGTTTACCGCCTCAATAAGGCCAATATTGCCTTCATCGATGAGATCCAGGAGGCTTACGCCTCTCATTCGATATCCCTTAGCTATGGAAACCACCAAGCGCAGATTAGAAGTTATCAGCACTTCTTTTGATGCCCTTATCTTTTCGAGAACGTCTCTCTTCATCTCCAGAAGCGCAGTGTTTTGAGGATCATTGGCTATTTCTCTGTCACAGTTCTTTAAGAAAAGACTAAGCTCTTCGAGCTTGGCACCGATTTCTTGCTCTTGTTGCGCGTTAAGAAGAGGAAACTTTGCAATTTGTCGAAGATATAGACTAAGCGGATCGGATTCCTGCCTTGCTTTTTCTATGGGGTCTTTCCTTGAGGGTAACTTAGAAATGCTTGATTTGTCGCAATCTGAGTAGTCACCCATATACTTTCCTTGTCGAATTCGCCGATTCGGCAATCGAAACCAATAGAATTCTACTTTATTGTTTTTGAACACACAAGAGTAAAGCCAGCAATAATTTTTAGTCAATCTCGTGGAGCAAGCGAGGGGTCAACAGGTTGGCCATTACGAAAAACAAAGAAATATGCGATCGGATTGCCATCATTTGCATCTATGCCTACCTTTGCAATGGTCTTTCCAGGTTCTATATTTTCTCCGGTTTTTACAAGAATAGACTCATTGCCCGCATATACATAGACAAAACCAGATTTAGATTGCACGAACACTACTTCGCCATAACCACGAGATGGCCCTGCAGAGACAACCGTCCCTGAAGCTACAGCTCTTACTGGTACACCACGCGCAGTCTGGAACATCACACCTTCAAGTTTTCCACTCATATACTGAGCTTTCCCATCTACAGGCCAGTTCACGATCGTATCTGGCATGCGTTGGCTGGAGACGCTAGCCTTGGAACTATCGGCCTTAGTTTGGACAGAAGTTTGGGCTGGTTGATTTGTAGATGGCAAAACTGCTGATGATGATGCTGTAGGAGAAACTGGAGGCAGAACAGCCTGAGAAGTAGAAGATGTTGACGAAGAAGGAATTGATGAGGCAGCCGTAGTTGCAGGCGGAGATGGGCTTTGCTGGGCAGGAACTGAAGTAGCCGGCTGGCTCATAGCAACGGAATCTAAAGAAGGTGAGTTCTGGACTGTTTGTACAGGAGTTACTCCTTTTTCTGGGATTATTAAGACATCTCCGACCTTGAGCACATAGCTGTCGGAAAGATTATTGGCTGATTTCAATTCCTGAATTGAAATACCATATTGCTTCGAAAGACCATAATAAGTCTCACCTTTTGCAACAATATGAACTTGGGGTATAAAGAGGACTACGCCTGGACGAATTTTAGACGGATCTGTTATGCTATTGATATTAGCAAGCATTTCATATGGTATCGAATAGCTTTTCGCAATCGAATATAGCGTTTCTCCTGCTTGAATCACATGATATTCTTGCTCTGCGCTGCTCAGTGTGAGAAACAAGCCAAAAAGCAAAAAAAATACGAAGGCTTTGAGAATTCTTCTAACCATAGAAAGTTCCAGTTTATATATCGGCATGCTTTAGTCGCCATTGAAGAAAGAATTTTTAGTATTTATGCCCTTTTCAATCAAAAGCCAAATTGTTAGAATGTTATCGACATTTTTTCCGAGAGGTATATTCAGATGTTCGAAACATCACCGCTGCATGCTGGCAGGTATTCTTATGTTCCAAAAATACCTGAGATATTTCTAGATTCTATTCAAAGCATAAAACCCATCCCTACTGAAACTATAGAACCTGAGAGAGATAGGGAAGCACTTAAAAGATTTTTTCCTAATAGCTATGGCAAGCCAGCCATAAAATTCATAAAAGGCGAAGGGGCTTTAGAGGATAAAGCTATTACTGTCGGCGTCATCCTTTCAGGTGGACCCGCGCCAGGTGGGCATAATGTCATAGCTGGTCTTTTCGATGCGTTAAAAAAAGCAAATCCTCAATCCAAGCTTATTGGCTTTAAAGGTGGGCCATCAGGTCTTATCAAAAGCCAGTATATTGAACTTAGCTCTGAGATTGTTGACCAGTATAGGAATACAGGCGGATTCGATATTATCGGTACTGGAAGAACCAAGATCGAAACCCCCGATCAGTTCGAGCAATCCCTAGAAAACGCAAAAAAGCTGAACCTAGACGCACTTGTAATAATAGGAGGAGACGATTCCAATACGAATGCTGCACTTCTTTCAGAGTATTTTTTCCAAAAGAGAGCGCCTATCACTGTAGTCGGTGTCCCCAAGACTATCGATGGAGACCTCAAAAATGAATGGATTGAGACTTCTTTTGGATTTGACACCGCAACCAGGGTATACTCTGAATTGATTGGCAACATCTGCAAAGATGCTTCATCAGGTCGCAAATATTGGCATTTTATCAAACTGATGGGACGATCGGCCTCGCATATCACTCTGGAATGTGCATTTCAAACAAGACCAAATGTGGCTCTCATCTCCGAAGAAATTGAAGAAAAGCAAATGAGTCTGTCTCAAGTTGTTGATATTATAGCTAATACAATAGCTGCGCGCGCCGCAAAAGGCGAAAATTTTGGCGTCGTTATCGTGCCAGAAGGACTTATAGAATTCATTCCGGAGATAAAGAAACTGATAGCTCAAATCAACGACATTATCGCGACATCAGAAGCGGAATATGAATCCTTATCTCGAGGAGAAGCACAGAGATCCTACATTCTATCGCGTTTGCCTTCAGAGTGTGCTTCGCTTTTTTCTAGCCTTCCGGAATCTATTCAGACGCAACTATGCTGGGACAGAGATCCTCACGGAAATGTACAGGTCTCCAGAATCGAAACAGAAAAACTCCTCGGTGAAATGACTTCTTGCAGGCTTCAAGAAATGACAGCTATCGGAGCATACAAGGCAAAATTCGATTACCAGACGCATTTCTTCGGTTACGAAGGCCGATGCGCTTTCCCCACCAATTTCGATGCCGATTACTGCTATTCGCTAGGATATGATGCATGTCTCCTCATTCTGCATGGATTGACCGGCTATATTGCAGCAATAAGAAATCTTGCAGCTGCTCCGAAGGATTGGTTACCTGGAGGAATTCCTATTGTTTCATTGATGAACATCGAGCATAGGCATGGAGAAGAAAAACCTGTAATTAAAAAAGCAATGGTGGAGCTGGAGGGAAAGCCATTTAAGGCATTTGCAGCAATGCGAGATAAGTGGGCTCTTTTATCAGACTACCGGATTCCTGGAAGTATCCAGTATTTTGGCCCTCCTTCCATTACAGATACTCCATTTATAACTCTACAGTTGGAGCAACGCTCGTGAAAAGGAAATATATTGCCATAATTGCCTCCATTATCGCTTGCTTCCTTGGAGCAGGGGCTTTGAGTGCCCAGACATTGCTAACCGCAGACCAATTCTTTTCACAATTAGCCGATAAGTATGCATTGGTTAGCGATTATCAGGCGGATGTGCAGATAACCGCTGGACATCAGCCAATGACTGGGACTTTGCTCTTCAAATCGCCTTCCCTATTGCGCATCGATTTTACTCAGCCCGCAGATCAGGTTATTGTATTCGACGGCAAGACGCTCCTTGTCTATCTTCCGCAATATAGGGCTGTGCTTCGTCAAGATTCAACCGATCAAGGCATTTCCGTAGGCGCGGCGACTCTCGCTTCAAAAGAAGGCCTTTCGCTGCTTCGGCGAAATTATACCATAGGATGGGAGCAAAGCCCTAACCCCGAGCCACTTGATCCGGGCTCGAATGAGCTGGTTTATCGGCTCATGCTGTCCAGAAAAAGCGTATCTGAGGGATATAAAAACATACGAATTTCGGTAAACGCTGATACTATGCTCATTAGGAGATTGGAGGGTTGGACCGTCTCGAATGATAAGATTACCTTTGATTTTAAGAATATACAATTGAATCGAGGCATCAGCGACAATAGATTTGTCTATAATGCGCCTGCGAGTGCAAATGTTTATAGTAATTTTCTGTTTCAATGAGAGAAGCCAAAGACGCAGGGAGAGGTGATGGGAAAGATCGGTGACATATTCCGCGAAGCTCGCCTTGGGAAAGGGTTGACGCTAGAGCAAGCAGCCGACGAGACCAATATCAGCAAGCGCTTTTTGCAGGGAATCGAGAGTGATGATTTTAGTGGCTTCCCTGGTGAAGTTTATACTCTTGGCTTTATAAGAAACTATGCCGAGTTCATTGGTCTCGATGCATCAGCAATGGTCGAGCTTTATCGATCGGATGAGAGCACAAGACAATCTAAGACCGAAAAATCAGAAAGCATTGAGCCAGCTTCGTCTGTTGAAGATAACAAAAAAGAAGAAGCTCTGACTCAGAAAATTCCTCTTTTATCCGAAGTCGAAAAATCTGCTAAAGAGAATGCAGAGCCTTCCCCTCTGCAGAGGAATCCAATAGGGAAAAGCACTAAAAGACAAAAATCAGAAACTACTAAAACAGAGCCAAATCCTACCATACTAGAGGATAGGACTTCAGAAAAATCTGGCTCTGTCAATTTTCAGAAAGGGGAAAAAGCCAGTACTGTCAATATTCAATTAGGCAGAGTATTGCCTCTTGTTTTTGTTGCTATAGTGCTAACCGTCGCTGCTGTCAGCATCATACCGAGACTCAGAATATCTCCTAGCTCTGCTCGAGTTCCAGCTGAGTATCGCGCTGAAGGTTTGCCTTTCGAGCAACGCCTTTATCCACAAGACAAGGTCTATATTCCTCTTAGCGGAGATGTTATCTCTATAACCCTCGAATCAATCAAAGATAAGGTCTTATTCAACACTCCATTTGGAACATTAGCAGTAGGATTGAATGAAAAATCGGTAATTAACCCTTCTGCTGATAGGGAACGGCTCATTATTGCAGTGAGCGATTATGACCCGAGTAAATCTCAGAATGGAGCCATGGTTAATTTCGATGTAGAAGAAGCGCTTTCTAACGCCGAAAGCTCTTTGGATATCATTGTGCCGTCCACAGCAGAAAAAACCTCACTTTCCCAAGATTTGATGCAAAGCCAAGCAGGCGGAGCAGGCCAAGCACAAGCTTCTTCAACAGTACTTTTTAGAAGCACTGGTGGGCCTCATCCTTTTTATGTAAATGTGAGTTTTATAGCGCCAGTCTTTTTCCGTTACGAGGCTGACAGAAAAGAATGGGTTGAAAAATATTACCGCAAGGGAGAATCCATAACAGTAAATGCTTCTAATACTATAACCTTTTGGACGGCCAACGCCCAAGCTGTAAAAGTGAACGTGTTTCAATCAGCAGGTAAGTCCACGGAACTTGTAATGGGAGGGCCTGGAGAAATCGCGGTTCAACGCCTGTCTTGGTCCAATTCTCAAGGCGGGTGGGTAATGATAGCAACTCCGGTGGATTAAAGCCCTTGCTCCCAATAATCCTTTATTCTATGGATATCGTGCAAGATCTTGAGGAAATTCTAAATGCCTACATTTTTCATGGATCAGCATGGCTGCGCGAAAAATCAAGTCGATGGTGAAGAAATCAGCTCGCGCCTCACTGACGCAGGTTTTCTAACCCTAAGCTCACCAGATGAAGCCGATGCTATAATTATAAATACTTGTGGTTTTATCGAGGATGCCAAAAAAGAATCAATAGGAGCAATACTCGAAGCAAAGGCTAGATGGCCTGAGAAAAAAATTATCGCGATTGGTTGCCTCTCGCAGCGCTATCCTGATGAACTATTCAATAGCCTACCAGAAGCGGATGGCATTCTGGGGAATGGGGATCTTTCCATAATCCCAGAGGCAGTGACCAAGATTTTATCAGGAGAACGAATCCTGCTCGCGCCTGCCCATAGTAAGGCAATGCCTAGCCCATACTATCCGCGAATGATCTTTTTTGATTATCCAGGAACGGCTCATATCAAGATCACCGAAGGATGTTCAAATTACTGTAGTTACTGTGCAATTCCGCTGATTAGAGGTGAGCTTCGCTCTAGGAATATCGAAGATGTCGTATTGGAAGCCAAGAATCTCATAGCTAAAGGCATGTTTGAGCTTGTCCTAATTGGCCAAGATCTTGGAAACTATGGGAAGGACTTATCCGGTCGATGCATGCTTTTGGACTTGATGCAAGCCTTATCGAACCTAGAAGAAGATTTTCGAATACGCCTTCTTTATATTCACCCTGACCACTTTCCTTCTGAGATATTGCAGATCATAGCGCATGATTCTCGCTTTTCACCTTATTTCGACCTGCCTTTTCAGCACGCTTCTACTCCGATCCTTAAAAAAATGAACCGCCATGGTTCTGCTAAAGAATATCTAGATCTGATATCGAAAATAAGAAGCCAGTTGCCAATGTCGATGATTCGCTCCACTTTTCTTGTTGGATTTCCAGGAGAAACTGAAGATGATTTTATAGCCCTGCTCGATTTCCAGAAAACTGCAAATATCGATTGGCTCGGTGTGTTTGCATATTCGCTTGAAGAGAATACACCTGCTTATAGCATGAAATACCGCATTCCAAAATCCATTGCCAGGAAAAGAAAAGCAATTTTGGAAAAGGAACAGATAGCGATAACTGACAATAGATTACGGCGCTTTATAGGAGTCACGGATAGCTTCATCATAGAAGAGGCTTTTAATAAAGATGACTTATGCTTCGGACGCGGTTGGATGCAGGCTCCTGATGTAGATGGTGTAACTATAATAAATGCGTCTCTAAAACCCGGCATAGTGGCGAGGGCACAAATCGTATCTGTCAATGGTGTCGATTTCAATGCAGAATTAGAGTATACTGCCAGACCATGAAATTAGGACAGATTCCTGAGTATCTGGAAGGACTAAATCCGGAACAGCTCGAAGCAGTTTGCTATGAGGGAAACCGTCTTCTCATTCTTGCGGGCGCAGGGACTGGCAAGACTCGAGTTATCACAACCAAAATAGCGCACCTAGTCAAACAAGGAAAAGTCTTGCCTGAATCCATTCTTGCGGTGACTTTTACGAACAAGGCTGCAAATGAAATGCGCGAGCGTGCAATGGCTATCGAGTCATCATGTGAAAGAGCGATCATAAGGACTTTCCATTCCTTTGGAGCATGGTTTATGCGGCGCAATGCCAAAGCCTTCGATCTGCGAAGCGAGTTTACCATCTATGACGAAGATGACTCCGCCGAACTCGTTCATTCGATATTCCCTGCTTTTACTAAGCGCGATTGTGGCGATTATGCTTTTCTAATCGCAAAGGCTAAGGATTATTGCTTAGCGCCTGATTCCCCAAATCTGGATTTTATAAGCAGACATCCGGAATTCAGGCGTATCTATTCAGCTTATGAAGATAGGCTACGTTCTACAGGCAATGTCGATTTTGGCGACCTCATCTTGATACCTGCCTTGCTCCTCGAAAAAGATGAGACGATTCGAAATCGTACACGCCAGCGCTTTAGAGTAATCCTTGTTGATGAATATCAGGATTCGAATATAGCTCAATTCAGACTTCTGCAGCAGCTCGCTAGTTCTGATACAATGCTTTGTGTAGTTGGAGATGACGACCAATCTATATATCGTTTCCGAGGTGCAGAAGTCAAGAATATCTTAAATTTTCCTAAAGTATTTCCAGATACAAAGATAATCAGACTTGAGCGCAACTATAGATCGCATCAAGCTATATTGGATCTTGCCCACAGCATAGTAGTGCACAACGAAAACAGACTCGGAAAGAACCTTCTAGCTACAAGACCAGGAGGAAACCGGCCAATAATTGCATTCCTTGATGACCAGGATCAAGAGGTCGAGTTCTGTGCTCATACAGCACGCCAGTATGTCAAAGGTGGAGGCGAATGGAAAGATATCGCTATACTCTACCGAACAAATGCTCAATCTCTAGGCTTTGAACGCATTTTCCCACAATTTGATATACCTTATCGAATAGTTGGTGCTGTCCGATTTTATGAACGCGAGGAAATCAAAGATATGCTGGCATTTTTAGCCATTCTTGCAAATCCAAGAGACGAGATTTCCTTCAAACGCATCGTTAATAAGCCTTCAAGGGGTATTGGTGCAACATCTCTAGATAAGATTATATCTTTTGCGTTGCATAATGGCGTTGATCTGATAGAAGCTTCTCGCCAAACAATTGCAAGTATTCCTCGCAAGGGCAGCGAAGGGCTCAGAGAATTCCTCAGACTCGTAGAAGAGGCAAAGGCTTCACTTCATAAAGAGATGACTGATCAAGAAAATTCAGGCGATCTGGGATCGCTTATTTCAGATTTTGCTCAGAAAAGCGGCCTTCTCGAGTTCTATGACAACAAGGATAGAATATCAGGCACCCATAAGAAAGATAACATAGACGAACTCGTCAATGCAGCCTCAGACCATCCGCTTTCAGAGGAAGGCCTTCTGGATTTCTTGGATGATGTTATGCTCGATCAATCTCGACAGAGAAATGAAAACAATGAAGATGCAGTAACATTGATCACCATGCACAACACAAAAGGCCTCGAATTTCCTATAGTGATAGTCACGGGACTTGAACAAGGACTCTTCCCACGAAATGATGAAGAGGGCGATGATATAGAAGAGCAAAGACGCCTCTTTTATGTTTCTGTCACAAGGGCAAAAAACCAGCTTTACATGACTTCATGTCGTTGGCGCCGAATCCATGGAAAGCTCTTCGAAACCATGCCAAGCCAATTTTTATCAGAGATCGACCCATCTCTCTATAAGCTATGGGCTGATTCTAGAAATAAGATGAGAGCAGTTTCTCCACAGTATCACTCATCATCCATGGTTGCTCCATCTCAATCCAATATATCAGCCAAAGAATCCGAATGGGCACCAGGTATGTCTGTCTATCATGATGAATACGGCAATGGAACTGTGATAAAAGTAACACTATCTCAGAGTGCTGGTCCTCTTGTTATAGTGAAGTTCGAGACTGGAAAAACTGCACAATTTTTCCCGAAATACACAAAAAAATTAGAAAAAATCAAGAATTGAAGTCGACAATGAGAGGATGCTCTAGTATGTATGACAAAGATAATGAAGAAAGGATTTCGCGACCCATTTTCGATTCCATTCTCTCGAACCTACCAGAAATAAGCCGGATGCGTGGATGGCGAATGTACGCTCGCGATGGTTCAAGAATTCTGAGTCTTTGGTCAGACTATGGCAGAATGCTCCTAGGATATAGCCCGCGTGGCCTTGCCTCAATCGCAAAAAGTTCCATGGACAGAGGCCTTTTTTCTGCCACCCCAGGAATATGGACTAATCGCATCGATAAAATGCTGCATGGACTTTTGCCAGAATATCAAAACATCAAGATTCTAGGTTCACAACAAAAAGCGCTTACAACATTGCAAGGGCTGGAAGGACTTGCCTCTCCAGCACCAAGTCTCACCAGCTGTAGATTTCTGTTCGATTCATATTTAAGGAAGGATAACAAGCTTCCAGATACCATTTGTATTGTGCTACCCATTCCTAGCGCTCTTTCGATTGGAATTATTGCAAGCAAGGTATCGACAGGCCTAGTAATGGAGCAAGAGCTTATCGAGGGCATAAAAGGCATGACTTCGATCTATGCTCTTTCTAAGATGCAATCTGAAGAAAAAAAAGGCGTAATCTCTAGAAAGCTAGAGCCTCTTTGGAAATGCTTCGATCGATATGAAAGAACACTCTTTTCCCGCTCCGGTCCATGGCTTTTTCCAAACTATCATAGAGAGAATCATGAAGAGATTTTTTTATACTGTCTTAAAAATGGTTTGCTTATCTCTCCGGATTACGATTTCCCTTCCTCTGTACCTGGGGACTTTGATAAAGGCGAACTTGGCCCATTGAGATCAGCGGCGGAATCTTTCTTATGAGATGCATAACCCCATCTATTGAGAATCAAGACTCCCGCGAGAATAAAAACACCCCCTAAAATTCGCTGAATAGTCAGCTTTTCTCCAAGTATCAATATAGAAAGAATATTGGTGAATACTGGCTCAATTGTGCTGATGATAGAGGTATCGCTAGCACCAAGATATTGCATCGCAATAAAAAGCGTCACAATAGGCAAAACAGAAGCAATAATTGCGATGCAAAGCACTATGAGAAATTGCTCGATAGAAGAAGGAATTACAAAAGTACCCTCTAGAAGAGCAAGACATAAGTATACAATCGCAGCTGCCGTCATGATGATCGCAGTAGCCCACAAGGAATCCACTCCATCAAGGATACGCTCCGCAATAACAAGATAAGCAGCATAGGCAACCGCAACCAGAATTCCCAATACAAGACCTATAGGCGGATATGATCCCGCCTTCCAAAAAGTCAGCATGCATCCCAGAAAAGAAAGAGCAAGAGCAAGAACTTGAATGCGCCTAGGCCTTTGGTGTTGCCAAACGAATATGATGAGAAATACGAAAGAAGGATATAGATATAGTAGCAGGCTTGTAATGCCAGGGTCCAAGATTTTTACTGTAAGAAAAAAGAGCCCTGCCTGTGGCGAAAAACCAATGAGACCGAGCAAAAAGACAGATTTCCAACGCCCTCGCTGTCCATGATCATCTTTTCTTTTCTCAATATCGCTTTTAGCTGATATACTTCTCGACCGAATGTGCTTCCGAATATATACTACAAGCCATAGAAAAAAGGCTGCCACGAGAAAACGCCATGCAAGCGCGCATAGTACTGAGAATCCATGGGAATAGAGCAATTCGGCAAAAATGCCAAGTGTAGAAAAGCTGATGGCTGAGATTATAGCCGCAAGAAACCCATGAATTGCGGTGCTGTTATTATGAGCCTTTATCATTATACTTAAGCCTAGAATTGCTGCTAAATTGGAGAATCGGTATCGAAAACCGTCTTCTGTGGAGAGTAATCCTTTTCATCGATCGATGCACGGACCCGCTCGACTTCCCGTTCGATAAACTCAATATCGCTAAAACTCCACTTACCTTCGGAACTAATTTCCCCTCTACTCCAAGCTGCGAGATGCTGTGTCTCTTCTAGCAAGGCATTGGTTTTTTCTGGTCGAACTTCATTGGCTGGCAATTGTATAGACTGAGGATCAAAGTAGTCGGGATTAGCGATCACTGCGGAATAAAGAACTCTCCTCATATTTTCATGTTTGATCTTCTCATTTTCGCGCTTGATTCGCTGAGACCGAATGATCGGTATCCCAAAAAAAATAAGGGAAAATGCCAATGGCGCGACACCCAGAAGCCATCCCACAAGAACCACTGGCTGGTTTGCCCCTAGCATAGAAAACAGATAGACTGTGTAAGAATATAAAAAGCTTAATCCACCTTTTAGCCCTGTTCCTTCCGGAGTCTGAACGATAATTGCAGTGCCTAGGTTAATAGCATTCCATAGATAATATGAGCCAAATACAAGGTTGAATATGTTTACCCAGCGAAAGGTTCGATCCATCTTTTCTGGGTTCGAAGAGAAGCGATGGAGCTTTTTAGTCGGAAACGTAGAGGCTGTGACACCTGATATTGTAGCAGTCTTTGTTAGCAAGGAAGGAAAGAAAAAGTAGAGTGCTCCATTATCTGTAACCTCAGGACTGCCTTCGAATTCTACAAGATATCTTGTTATGCAATCTTCGGCCTCCTCTGGTTTGAGCCCAGATATGACCATAAATTCGGGCAATGTAATTACGCCTTTATGAGTTTGAACGAAAGCTACAAATGCCTTTTTCAGGATAGTATCCCATTCTGCATTTGGATCACCATCTCCGAAGACATGCGAAAATACAGCCTTATGGAGAGGTCGCCGTTGGGCTTTAGCTTGAGCGCTGCGATACCTGGTTTCTGGTCCTTTGAATAGCTCACTATAAAACCAGAGTCGAATCATAGAATCGAATAGATTAGTGGTAAGCCACAAGCCACCAAGTCCGCCACCGCCCCGGCGGTCATCGCTATCACGAGATCCACCTCCACGCATCGCGACAGAGCCAAAGAGCGCAACTAGAGCAAGGGCTATAAAAATAAAGAAATATCCAAATAGAGTAACTAGAATCCACACCTTAAAAAGGAATTTTCCTGTTTCTACAGCTCCTTTTGTGATGGTTTTCCACAATCTTCGCACAGAAGGTCCAAAACCCTTGTATTTGCTTTTGAATCCATTAGGAAAAGAATACAAGAGATCACCTCTCTCTGAAACACGAATTCTGCCTCGATATTCATCGGAGATAGCGGGCATTTCGGCATTAATCTGTGCCAAGGGTAGGCCTGTTGCTCGAGCAAGATCAGCGCTCGTCCATTCCTTTGTGTAGCTGCGCAGGGCACGCAAAAGCCGATCTCTTACCTCCTGCTTATTGTAATCTAGTATTTTAGATTCAGACATCGATGTGTTCCTTTTATCTTATTTGCAGAGACTTCTCTTTGAGGTTCACTTAGCCTTTCTTAGGGCTAAGGCATGCTGATAAAGCCGCCCATACTCTTCAGCTGAGCGATTCCATGAGAAATCTTGTTTCATTGCTCGCTCGCGCATAGTCTTTATATGCTCAGGTCTGTTATACCACGCCCACATTGCCCAGCCCACCGTATCGTATACCGCTTGTGGAGTCAAATCATCGAACATGAAGCCTGTGCCATCGCCCAGGTCCTGATTATAATTGACCACGGTATCGGCTAGACCGCCTGTTCTGTGAACAATCGGCAAGGTCCCATATATGAGCGAATACATTTGGTTTAGCCCACAGGGTTCATATCTGCTTGGCATGAGGAAAAAGTCGCTCCCCGCCTCGATGAGATGTGCAAGCCTTTCATTGTATCCAATGACTCCTTTGAATTGCGGATACTGGGCTGAAAAATTCATAATGGCCTCTTCTGCCCAGGCATCTCCGGAGCCGAGCACCGCAACCTGAACATGGATTGTCTCCAAGATTTTGCGCATGCATCCGTATGTGCGACCAAATACCTCAGAAATCCCTTTTTGCTCTACAAGCCTCGTTACCATGCCTATAAGCGGTGTTTCCGAATCGATGGGGAGACCTAACTCCCTTTGGAGCGCCTCCTTACAGACAGCTTTTCCACTGATATCTTCAACAGAATAGTGTGCAGGCAAATATGGATCTGTCAAAGGATTCCATACCTCCGTATCGATACCATTTAAAATACCAACTAGGTCTCTGCTTCGCTGACGTAACAAGCTGTCGAGTCCGAAACCACCGCTTGGCGTTTGGATTTCCATAGCGTAAGTAGGCGATACAGTTGCGATGCATTCGGCAGAAACTATCCCTGCCTTGAGAAAATTGATGTTGCCATAGTATTCGAACCCCGCTCCATAATAATATTCCCACCCTAAGCCAAGCTCGGCAAAATTGTCTCTGCTATAGATTCCCTGATAGCCTAGATTGTGGATGGTCAAGACACCCGCAGTTCCTGAAAACTCGGTATTCTTTTCTATAGTATTAAGGTAAACAGGTACGGGTGCTGTTGGCCAATCATGCGCTTGCATGATATCCGGAATCCATCCGAAGTTACGGCAGAGTGCAAAGGCAGCCTTGCATAATACAGAAAACCGCTTGGGATTATCGGGGAATTCCTGGTTGGATGAATAGCCGTATATCCCATTGCGACCATATAGGCTATCGCATTCTAGAAAATAGACCTTAGCTTGGGAGTTTGGCAGATTGGTCGTATAAAGAAATGCGCGATGGCGCTCCCGCGCAGAATCGATCTCCAGAAGACCATTTATCCTTCGCAATGTGTTTTTTGATATGAAATAGTAGCGTGGAAGCAGCACTCGCACATCGTGACCCAATTTGGAAAGCGCAGCCGCAAGCGAAGATACTGCATCTCCAAGTCCACCGCTTTTTGCAAACGGTGTCAACTCGCTTGAAATAAACAGTATTTTCACAAACCGCCTCCCGTCCCAATGTTTTGACTCTTCATTATATGATGCGAGGCTAGGATGCTGCAATGCGGCTCCATCGCCGTCATTCTTGAATGGCTTTTAGAGAATGAACAACCTCTTTTATGATTAGATATAGATGTAACTTTTGAAGCAACAGACTATTTTATGAGCGACTCTGTCTTAAAGGAGTAAAATATGACAGAGCGCAAGAAATCCTTATCGTTTGAAACATGCATTTTAATAGCAGCGGTGTTGTTCATTGCTTGTCCTACAGGAATTCCTAAAGGTACAGCATATATATATGTACGATTCATGTTGCCAGGTAATTTGACAAACGCAAGCGCAAAGAAACCTGGATCAATGATAATAGGCCCTGAATCCGGATGGAATATAGCTTCCTATCGTTTGACATTCACAGAAGATAATGGAGAAGTTATCACTAAGACTATCGATAAAGCCGGCGGAGAACTGAGTATCAAGGCTGGCAATTGGATACTGCTAGCCGAAGGCCTTACTGCTGATGGGGCTGTAATAGTCCAGAAAGAAACACAAGTCCTAGCTCAAGCAGGAAAGAGAATAAGCATACAAATAATGCTGCACTTAGCCCAAGGAAAAGGCTCTCTGCAACTGGCATTTTCGCCAAATCAGTCACTTCCGCCCGATTGGAGATATTTTATTTCACTCGAATATAGAGGATTACCAGGAGACCCCACTTTTCAAGGGCCAGCTCTCTTGTCGACAGATATTCCGGCTACGCAGATGGATTATCAGGTCAATGAATTGGAATCAGGAAATTATAGTCTTTCGGTACAGGTAAGAGATACTTCTTCTGCTTCGATAGCAGGCTGCATTGCGACAGTGCTCATCTTGCCAGAACAAACTTCCATAGGCTCTTGTAGTATATCTCTTCCAAATCCATCAGCGACCATTTCGCTGAGCACTCCAAAACTGGAATTATCGGCTAATGCTGCAATTGCTATCGAGCGATACTTGAATCGAAATAGGTCTGTTCTTGTGCCTTTTGCTATTGCAGAAGGACAGACCAATCTCGATGTCGAATGGTACCAGAACGGAGTTAAGATCGAAAAGGCTCAGGAAGAAGCGACTCAATGCCTCCCAGGTCATAGAGTCTTCCTTGCACCAAGCGAAGAATCGGATGCGCAGATGAGCATATCCATGGATGCGCTTCTTAGCGACAGGAATTCGGGCATTTCGCAAGCATTCTCTAATAGCTCATCCCTTCTTGCTGGACCCTTATCTGATCAAATCGAATGGGTGCAGAGCATCGACTATAAGGCAGCACTTAGCCCTTCGCTCCACAATAGAAATAATCCTGAGAATGCTGGTACAGGTAATTTGCAGATGGCAAAATGGGTAGCAGCAAGCCCTTCTGGATTGATAGCAGTGGCTGGACTCGACGAATCCAATGCTCTGCATCTTTTCTATTCTCCATCTGGGAAACAAGCTGCATTAGGAGGCAGCGGCTACGAAATCCCTTCTTCTGTTGGTTGGATACGCCTATGGCGAGATAAGATATCTATCGGTAAAGACAAAAAAAATCCAGATATAGTAAGCATATCTCTGGATGGGTCGCTGATAGCAGCCGCAGCATCGACAGGCAAATGGATAAGGCTCTATAGACTGGATAACTCTGGCTCTATTGCTAGCAAAATCGATATTGTCAGTGGCTTGGACGAAGCTCCAGAATTTGGAGATATAAGAGCTATGAGGTTTACTGCCGATTCCGCAAGGCTATTCATTCTAGCCAATTCTCCTACAAAAGTGCTTGTATTCAATACTGAAAAGCTCTTTAATGGAGAACATCTTTGCGAAAAAGAATCCTCTTTTGCAGAATTATTTTCAAATTCTCCAAGTCCTTCAATTAGTATGCAAGACATGATGCTATTGGATGATGACTGGATCGCCGCATGCTCGTCGAAAAAAGCGATCGTCTTTTTTGTAAAATATTCATCAATTAATAATTCTTTTGCCTCTGGGACAATGTTTGAATCTGGCCCAAACTCAGAATCCCTTGGAGAACCAAGATCTATCGCCTTTGATGATAGCAATGATCGATGCTATGTAATTAGTCATAACAGGAAATTGCATTTGTTCGAAAAACTAGATCCTCTGTCTCCCTATGCTCTATCCATGACTTTCAGTCTTTCTGCTGATCTGAATGACGTCAAATGGCTTGCGCTTGTTAAAAAGAGCTCTGGAGGAACCTATCTAGTCACTGGAGGGAATAATGGTCTTGGAATCATCTCGCTGGATGCCAATGGGCACCCAATTACCCAGAGCTCGCTGAATTCGCAAGAAGCAAATCCCTCTGGAATAATATCAGTAAACAATGTTGCAGTTCTTGGAGAATCCATAATCTTAACAGGATACAAAAGTGGTATTGTGGCCATGTTCGATATTCTGGGCTTGTGAGACAAAGCAATTCCGAAAACCACGATTTGCGCATGAAATAGACAAAGAAACCGCTCTAGCAAAATATAAAAAAAGAGAAAGGCTCTTCGCAAGTCTTTCTCTTTTTGGTATCCATATTTCTTGAAATAGAAATCTTAGCCGCGATAACAAAGTATGGGATATCGCGCTGCCATCACTTCATCGAGACGAGCTACAGGTGCAATATGTGGTGCATCGTGAAGAAGGCCAGGATTCTTACTAGCTTCTTCTGCAATTTTCTTCATTGCTTCAGCAAAAAGATCGAGAGTTTCCTTCGACTCTGTCTCTGTGGGTTCTATCATCAAAGCTTCCTGTAAGATGAGCGGGAAATAGATAGTTGGAGGATGAAAGCCAAAGTCTATAAGGCGCTTTGCTATATCCAATGTATGGACACCATCGGCAATCGTTCCCTTGGCAACGAATTCGTGCATGCAATGCCTTTTGTAAGGAACAGGATAGACATTCTCCAGCAGCGATTTGAGATAGTTCGCATTTAGCACTGCATTCTCGGCAACCTGACGAAGTCCATCTGCACCGGTCATCAATAGGTAGCAGTATGCGCGCACCAAAACACCAAAGTTCCCGTGGAAAGCCTTAACTCTGCCAATGCTTTTCGCTGGCATTTCAAGACGGTAGGCAGACCCTTCCTTGATAGCGATTGGCCCTGGCAGATATGGCGCTAGAGTCTCATTGGCTGCTACCATTCCTGCGCCTGGCCCGCCGCCACCATGTGGTGTAGAAAATGTCTTGTGTAGATTGAAGTGCATAACATCGATGCCCGATCTGCCTGGCTTGAAAACTCCCGTAAGAGCGTTCATGTTAGCCCCATCGCCATATACAAGGCCACCAGCTTCATGCACAAGCCTGCAAATCTCCTCTATGTTCTTCTCAAAAAGCCCAAGGGTATTCGGATTAGTGATCATTATTCCGGCTATTGTATCGTCGAGAGCGACGCGAAGCGCCTCCATGTCTACACCACCGTCAGGCCCTGAGGGTATAGTCTGAGTTGTAAATCCAGCCATCGTGCAGCTTGCGGGGTTCGTCCCATGAGCTGAATCTGGTATGAGCATCCTTTTCCGCTTGGTCTCTCCTCGTTCTTTCAGAGCAGCATGAATCATGAGCACGCCTGAAAGCTCGCCATGGGCTCCTGCAGCAGGTTGAAGAGAGGCTGCAGCAAAACCACCTACTTCGCGAAGCCCCTCCTGAAGTCTAAATAATAGCTCTATGGCTCCTTGTGCATATTCCTCTCCAGCGAGAGGGTGCAAATTCTTCCATCCAGAATTCGAAGCAACAACCTCATTGGCTTTCGGATTGTATTTCATAGTACAGGAGCCAAGTGGATAGAATTCTGTATCGATGGAAAAATTCTTTTGGGAAAGCCTTGTGAAATGTCTCACAACCGTAAGCTCATCGAGCTCTGGTAGATCCAATTCAGCGCGGGCAATCTCTGGAGGTATCTCCTTACTCGGAACATCGGATCTTGGAAGAGAACAGCCAATTCTTCCTTCCTTCGACAATTCATAGACCAAAGGCTCGTCGCGCATATTAATAGCATTCATTTGATGGCCTCCTTCAGCGCAGCAGCGAGCTTTTCTATTTGAGCTTTTGTATTCATTTCCGTTACGCACATCAAGAGCTCATTTGTTCTCTCTGGATAATAGTAGGAAAGAGCCAAACCTGGCATAATACCCTGATTGTTCAATTCTCTTACGATCTTAGCAGCCGCATCTGGCGTTTCTATCAGAAACTCCCTAAAGAACAGCTTTGGAACTACATGATATCCGGGAATAATGTCGATAAGCTGCGCAGCATAGTGAGCCTTATCGTAGGATTGCTTTGCGACTTCCTGCAGCCCATTCTTGCCAAGAGTTGCTAGATAGATACATGTCTGCAGCATGCTCAAGCCTTGATTAGAACATATATTGGAGACTGCCTTTTCCCTTCTGATATGCTGTTCTCTTGTGGAAAGAGTAAGAACAAAGCCACGTTTGCCAAACTTATCTTTTGTCTGACCGACGATCCTGCCTGGCATACGCCTTATCAAGGCATCTGTCGTTCCCATCATTCCTAAGTAAGGACCCCCAAAGTTCAGTGGGTTACCAAGGCACTGCCCTTCGGCTGTTACAATATCGGCGCCCTGTTCCCCAGGGCTCTTGAAAATTGCGCACATGAGGGGATCAGCTTGAACAATACAGAGCGCTCCTTTTTCGTGAGCTTTTTCAGATGCTTTGCTTATAGGATACACCTCTCCGGAAAAACCTGGATAGGCTATGACAATTGCAGCCGTATTTTCATCCACTACCACCTGTGCGGGATCTCCTTCATATCTAATGAACTCAATATCGAAGGAAGTACAGTAAGTAGAGATAACTTGAGAATATTCCGGATGAAGAT
This sequence comes from Spirochaetota bacterium, assembly GCA_022704665.1. Taxonomy (GTDB): domain Bacteria; phylum Spirochaetota; class Spirochaetia; order Treponematales; family Rectinemataceae; genus Rectinema. The sequence goes on from JAKJFY010000010.1 coordinate 45,684, forward strand.
CCTTGGGTAGGAAAATGCGATTTCGACCTTCTTTGGCCTTCCATGCCATGAGCACCGCTTCAGCCAACGCTGTAGCTCCATCGTAATGAGAAGCATTGACTACTGACATTCCCAAGAGCTTGGCCGTCATGCTCTGGTATTCGAAGATCGACTGTAATGTACCTTGAGATACTTCTGGTTGATAGGGAGTATAGGCTGTTAAAAACTCACCTCTGCCTGCAAGGGCTGGCACAACTGCTGGAATATAGCTGTAATATGCACCAGCTCCGAGAAACCAATCCATATCTTTTGTCTGGACATTGCGGCTTGCGAGAGTCTCTACATCATCTATCGCTTCAATCTCAGATATGGCCCCAGGAAGCGCCAGGCCATCTATTCGCAGATGCTCAGGAATATCAGAGAATAGATCTTCTATAGACGAGACTCCAATGGTTTTCAGCATCGCAGCCCTTTCTGGATCAGTGTGAGGAACAAAGGACACGATGTCACACCTCCCCTATGGATGAGCCATAGGATTCCGCATCGAGAAGGCTTTCGAATTCTGAGAGTTTGGCTGGAGCCACCTTTATAAGCCATCCAGAGCCATAGCAGTCCTTATTAACGAGCGATGGATCATTTTTCACTTCTTCGTTGACTTCAACTACCTTGCCCGAAACAGGCATATAGAGGTCGCTAGCTGCTTTTACTGACTCGATTGTTCCAAATACGACTCCCTTATCAAGCTCCTTTCCAACTGCGGGCAGCTCTACAAACACGACATCGCCCAATTCAGCTTGAGCATGGTCAGAAATCCCTATGACCATGAGCTCTCCTTCTGGCTTTGCATACTCGTGGGACTCAAGGTACCTAGCATTCTTATCAATCGCCATATTTCCCTCCCTTAAGAGAAATTATATATTACAAGACGCTTAGTGCGTACGACGGTTCTAGCGCCGATACACAGGCACATAGAAGGGACGCTTAATTACCTGGGCTGACCGAGGCTGGCCGCGGATGACCACCGATAGATTTGTCCCTATCTTGGCATAGTTAGGATTAACAAATGCATTGGCCGCATATTTCTTGACTGTCGGGCAATACATTCCCGCAACGCAGCGACCGATAATGGCACCATCAGGCGTAGCGACCTCATAGCCTTCACGCGCAACGCCTCCAAAGACCTCAATGCCAACAAGCTTTCGGCTTACACCTTGTTCCATGATGGAAAGCAGTGCCTCTTTTCCTATGAATTCTTTGTCAAAATCACATGCCCATTTGAATCCAGCCTCGATTGGATTGATATCGACACCAATCTCATGCCCATGAAGCGGCAATCCTGCTTCAAATCGCAAGCTATCTCTTGCTGCAAGTCCAATTGGTTTGGTTTCGATACCAAAGCTTTCTCCGGCCTCAAGAAGGTATTCCCAAAGCCCAATTGCTTTTTCTGCGGGGAAGAAAAGCTCTCCGCCATCTTCACCAGTATAGCCTGTACGGCCAAAAAGGATAGGAATGCCTTTAATGGAAATATTTGCCCAACAAAAGCGCGGGATTGGTGAAACTGGAGTATTGGAAATCTTGTCCAACAGTTCTATGGCTCGCGGGCCTTGAACAGCAATCATATATGTGTCATCCGAACGATCTACAATAGAGACATTGGTAGGAGCATGTGATCTGAACCATTCAAGATCTACTGCCCGATTTGATGCATTCACGACGATCCACCACGAATTCGGCAATCTATACACAAAGAGATCATCGATGATTCCGGCCTTTTCATTGAGCAGGAGCGAGTATCGAGCCATTGGAGCAATAAGATCGGAGACTTTTGCGCTTATCATATGAGAGACAAAAGCCTCTGCATCCTCACCTGCTATTTCGATCTGCCCCATGTGATCTATATCAAAGAGACCAACTCCTCGCCGTGTAATGAGATGCTCCTCGATGGCACCAGTTGGATAATTGATCGGCATATCGTATCCTGCAAAAGGCGCCATCTTAGCGCCATGGGAGACATGCCAATCATGCAATGCTGTGGTATTCGTAGGCTCCTCCTCATATTATGAAATACTTCATTTATTCTAACATCACTCATGAATACTGACAACGAGCTTTTAGAAACTAACTCGAGACCAAGGTTTATCGAGAGCAATGCCTTCGGAAAGGAAAGCACGAGATTTTCCTTCTATTAGGAACTGGACATCGATTATGTTCTGAAATTCTGTAAGCGTATAGACAATCTGCCTAAGCTGGGCTATGTATCCTTCTTTTCCATAACGATTGTATGCAAACGCATCGTTGAAATCCAGAATGGCGGTACCGCCCCTTATATTGATACTTCGAAGTCTTGTATCTGCAGGAATTAACGATAGAAGATTTGCCCGCAATTCTGATTCTGTTGGGCCCTTCAAAAGCAATTCAAGCGTATCTTGCAAGGGACTATCCGATACAGGTAGTGTCCGTTTTACTTTTTGGCTAGAAATCGAGCCGTCATCTCCTATTCGCACAAAGTATAGGACAGCAGTCCGCATCTTTTGTTCTTCTTTGGGCAGCTTGGAGACAGGTGCTCCTGGAGAAGAAGCTATCGGTTCTGGTTCTGATGGCGGAACAGAAGGTGACTTGGAATTCTTTGGCTCTACAGTAGTTGTTTCTTGCGGTTCTATTGGGCTTTGAATCTGCGGTTTTTCTTCAGGCGGTGCTGCAGGCGGTAGTGTCGATATAGGCGCAGGTGCTTCTGGATTTTTTCCTTGCGGTTTCTGCTGAGGAACAGAATCTTGCTTGGATACAACATGATTGAGCGCATCCATAAAGCCTGTTTTCTCAACAATTGTGCGAATATCCTCAAATTTAACAAGGAATAGAATCAAAAGGAGAAGAAACGCTCCGATCCAAATTAGACAACCTGTCTTTGCCTGGTTACGCTTTTTCTTTCGCTTCGCCATATGGTATTGATCCTACTTTTAGCGAGCCAAAGGGTCAAGGACAAGACTGACTGCCTTTTTGGGTTTTGGTTGATCGGGCAGAATTATGAAAAAATCGGCTTTGTTGGACTCCGCACCTAGGAAGACAATCTGCCACAGCGATGGGTTGTGTATCTGCACAAGCTGGCCTTTTGCTCTAAGCGCAAAGTGCCCCGATACAGGCCTATGTCCTGAAAACCAAACCGAGTGCCTCGCTTTCTCCTCCGATCCTAGAATTGCTTTTAAAGATTTGCTTACCGAGCCTTCCTCTGCCTCATCATTTGCAGTCCATATAAGCGCTTGAACGATTCTTGGATGTTCTCGGTATGCAACGATGGAATCCCTGGAGATTGCCTGGGCTGGCTCAGCGTGGCTTGCACAAAAATTACGGTCCGTAGCTGCTATTGCCAGGGAGAGCTCATATTTACGCAGCTTTTGCATTATATATGGGCTATATCGAAGCGAGAGCCAGACGGCTCCCATCCTGCCCTCATCTGCGTATTTATAAAATGGAAAATCGCCATGATCTGCAGCATTCGTCATGTTATCGTGATTTCCCTTTAAGCAAAATACCGAATTTGGAAAACGACACTGTAGTTCTATCACTTTTAGCAATGAAGCCAGAGAGAGACCCATCTCTTCATCCATCTCAGGCGAAAGAAGTGCTCTTGCATCTCTAGTAATCAAAGCTTTATCGTAAGAGCTAATCCAGCGCCTAGCAGCTTCTTCGCCCTCTGCATGCGGAATATCTCCCAGAAACAGAAGCGTTACACGATTCTTCGAGAGCGCTGAAAGCAACGGTTCACTTAGGTCTGGAAACTCAGTTAGGAGCAAGGCATAAAGAAAGCTTGGCCTTGCATGCAGATCAGGGACAAGGATGCAAGGCTTATCAGGTGGCAGAACAATCAAGCCTCCTGGCAGAGATTGGACTGGATCGGAGGGCCTCAATTCTCTAGGAATATGGAGATTTGTCGCAATCCCCGCATCTATTGCTGCCTCAAGTTCTTCGGCAGCCGGGAGCTCAGTATTCCGAAACTCACTTCCCATAGTCATCTCGATAGCACCACTCTTAGGCTCCAGCCCCTTTACTATTCCTAAGTGATTCGATCTTTTTGAGCCATTCCTTGGCAATTCTATCATCAGGATCGAATTCGATTGCGGTCCGGAAAAATCCTTCCGCTTCCTCTATATGCCCCTGACGAAAAGCGAGAGCCCCTAGATTTACAATTATTTTTTCATTTTCTGGCTCTATTCTCAGGGCTCTTTCGAGATGAGACCTAGCAGTCTCGAGCTCACCTGACTCTACCTCACAGATCGATAGCTCATTGTAGACATCTGCCCCATCAGCTCCCTTTTCGAGAGCGGTACGAAACGCCTGCGCACCTTCTGACCATCGCCCCAACCTACGATTTGCCCATCCCACCAGAAACCAGCCATTCCATACATCGGGGTACTTTTCGACAAACTGTTCTGCTTTTTCAAGCCCCTTTTGCTCTTGCCCCAATTGAATGAAATCGTATGCTTCTTTGAAAAGCGTATCGAGATAACCCATACTGCCAAGTTTTTCAAGAATTGACTTGGCTCTGCGAGTACGTTGCTCGTCATCATTCATCCCGATATAGCTTGTCAATAGGGAAACAGCCTTGTCATAATTGTGCTTTCTCAAGAAAAAGAAAGCAGCATGATAATACGCTGGAGCAAAAACATCCTTAAATCCTAGAAGATACTGATAGTATTTATAGGCCAGGTCATCCTCTTTCTCGGCTTCATCTTCATTATCAGACTCAAAAAGCTGCTTCGCGTGTTCTTCATGCATTAGCGCAAGATTGATGTATGGTTCTGGTCGCTCTGGCTCAAGGCCGCTTGCTGCGAAAAAGATTTCCTCCGCTACAATCCAATCTTTTGCTTCGGCTTTCTGAATTCCAGCCATGATTAGCTCTTCAAAAAGTTCGGGACGAGACATCTTTATATATTTTCGATATTTATTGGCATTTTTGTTTTCTGAATCCCAAGCAAGCACTCTTAGCATCCCTGCCAAAAGGCTTTCAATAGTGATAGATGAAGGATCGAGCTTGACTGCAGGAGTCTGTAACTGTACGGGATATGGAACACTAGCATCGATCCCTGATGGCAAGCGCGATTGTGCCTCAGTGCCCTCGAAGCGGATATATAAGATACTCGAAAGCGCTTGCGTCTTGCGTTCTTCGAAGGCTTCGGGCAAGGGTTGTCCACTATCTTGACTCACGCGACCTTTTTTTTGATTTCCTCGACTCTTGTCTCGCGATGGCGGTTTCATGCCTGGTTCTCTCCTCGATTTATCGATCATGATCAATCCTTCCAGGGGAAAATCATCCCTTTCAATGTTCTCTTGCCAACTCTCTCTTTCTCTTCCTGGAGAAGATCATCCCATGGGATATAGCGTCTGTTTGCCCCGGGATTTTCATTTAGATAGCTATATTTTTTCATCCTAAGTCTCACCGCTACCGCGGAAGCAAGTGAGCTTCCAGCAGGTCCAGGTGCCAGCAATATAACAAGGATCGATATAGCGAATGTTAGAACTCTCCAGAAAAACAAGAATATCGAAAAGCCTGGATTATCGATAAAAAGATAAATTGCTGTCTTGAAAGTCTGGCGGGGAGTACCCCCTTCGCGTGCAAAGACTGCTGGCACATACTGTAAGATCAACATGGCCAGAATCATCATCCAGAATAGAAGGCCTCCTATAAAGATGCCTAAAACTGCTTTCTGACCAAGATAGAAGGGGATAGCTACCATTATGGCCACTGCTATTAAGATATTGAGTACGCCAAGCAATAAGCCAAGCTTAATCGATCTCTTAATGGCAACCTTTATGTCCGCAAAATGGACGCTTTTCCCATCGGCTATACTATACATTGCATCGGTCACCACTACATCCCATATCGAGAGCAGCAAAACACCAATCCCGGCTATAATTACAGAAAGCCAAATAGGAAAAGCCAGCGCAATTGGGACTACAAGGAATAAAAGAAGAAGGCCAAGAAAAATCCCATTCAAGGCTGCCAATAGATATAGATTATCCCAGCCATCGAAAAAAGCTTTCTTGATAAAAAATCCAATCATACTATTTCTATACTCCATGCTTGACCTTTGGACAAGTAGATGCATAATGTATGCGCTTGGAGCTCTAAAGAGCTATCTTAAATCGAAGAGGTCAGGCCAGTGAAAAACGCCTATTCCTTTCCCCTCGAAAACTTTATAAGTCGTGAAAAATTCGAGAGAATCAAGGAATTCTCTAGAGAAAAAGAAACCCCGTTCTTGATCATAGACTTGGATATCATACGAAAGAATTACGAAGATCTCAAAACCTACCTTCCATGGGCAACTATTTACTATGCTGTAAAGGCCAATCCAGATGATGCTGTTATTTCTCTCCTTAGAGACCTTGGCTCAAACTTCGATGTCGCTTCTCGCTATGAACTGGATCAACTGCTTAGGTTGGGCGTATCACCAGACCGAATGAGCTTTGGAAACACCATCAAAAAAGAGAAAGATATCGCATACTTCTATGAAAAAGGTGTAAGGCTCTTCGTAACAGATTCGATAAACGATGTCGATAAGCTTTCTCGCGCAGCACCTGGCAGCAAGGTGTTCTTTAGACTTCTCACGGAAGGCCTAGGAGCGGACTGGCCTCTATCAAAAAAATTCGGTTCCCACCCCGACCTTGCTCGTCAGCTCATAAAGACCGCGATTCGCTTTGGCCTTGAACCCTATGGAATCTCTTTTCACCCTGGCAGTCAGCAGCGTGATGTAGGTCAGTGGTCGAGCGCACTCACTATCGCTGCCCAGCTCTTCAACTGGGCTCGCCATGACCTCAAGATTGATCTCAAGATGATCAATATGGGAGGAGGTTTCCCAGCCAATTATCTGGATCCGACAGATCCGCTCCAGCAATATGCCGAGGACATAAAGCGTTTTCTAGATAACAGCTTCGGTTTGGTATGGCCAGAAAAAATCATAATCGAACCAGGACGTTCAATGGCTGGAGATGCAGGCGTAATTGTCGCGGAGATTGTAAATATTGCTAAGAAATCCGTTCACGATAGATATCCATGGGTTTTTCTCGATATAGGCAAATTCGGAGGGCTCATCGAGACACTAGGCGAATCGATCAAGTATCCTATCTATTTCGAAGGTCAGGGACCAGCCGAAGAGATAATTCTTGCGGGACCTACCTGTGACTCTATGGATATACTCTATGAGCGAACTCCTTATTTCATGCCATCTTCAGCCAAGGTAGGAGATAAGGTATATATTCTAACCACAGGTGCCTACACTCAGAGCTATTCGTCTATTTATTTCAATGGCTTCCCGCCACTGAAATCTTATATCCTGCAGTCAGTTGAAAGCTAATGTACTGCTACGAACCTTGTGTATATGGCTTTAGCAATCTGCTAGGAGTGTTCTTCATGCATAAGCATAGAAAGGTACATACTCAGCTTTTCTCTTAAGTGGAGTTGAGAAACTCCTAAGCCATAGCCTTCTTTCAAGAATCGACAATCCTATTCTGCTTAGGAATGCACGCTCTTTGAACTGTGATTCT
>JAKJFY010000109.1:0-2650 GCA_022704665.1 Spirochaetota bacterium
TGAACCCACGACCCAGCGGATATGAGCCGCTTGCTCTGCCAACTGAGCTATCCCGCCATGCAGGTGGTTGTATATCTTAAAAATGCCCCTTGGTCAATACCTTGTAAGATTTTGAACTCTAGGGCTATAATTTGCAAGATCTTTGAAGTTGGGGTTTGAATGGCCGATTGGCGTGACCAAAAATATATAGAGGTGTTTGATGGGACATTGAATGGCCTACAACGTCGTCGTGCTGTTGATCCCGCCTTTTCGATTGAAGATGTAGAAAACCAACTTGTACACCTATATGTCTTAGATGGAAATGATTGGTTAGGCCGTGGTGTGCTTGGTGATATAGTATCAGAGGCCACAATCGCAGCTTATGAGCTGTTCATCGAAGAATGGAAAATTGAAAAAGGGGGAAAAAATGGCTGTTGAGATTAGAAAAGTCGAAAGCCAGAGAGATTTGAAGCGATTTATAGATTTTCCTGTGCACCTTTATTGGGATCAACCAAACTATGTGCCAGCTCCCCGCTTTGATGAGATGCGGACACTCAGTAAAGATAAGAATGCAGCTTTCGAATTCTGTGAGGCTGAATATTGGACCGCATGGAAGGACGATAAAATCGTTGGTCGTATTGCCGGCATAATCAATCACCGCTTTATAGAAAAATGGGGAAGGGAATGGGGTCGTTTTGGTTGGATCGATTTCATCGACGATGCTGATGTATCCGCTGCGCTTCTTGGCACTGTTGAGAAATGGGCAGCTTCGAAGGGGATGAAAGCTCTGCACGGACCCTTGGGCTTTACTGATCTCGATCGGGAAGGCATGCTTGTAGAGGGCTTTGATGAGTGTGCAACCTTAGCTACGATCTACAATTATCCCTATTATCCCCAGCATTTAGAAATGCTTGGTTATCGAAAAGACGTAGACTGGCTGCAGTTCCAAATCTTCACCCCTAAGGAAATTCCGGAGAAAGTTCAACATGTGGCTGACCTGATTGCAAAACGCTCTGGTGTACACCTGTTCGTATGGAAAGATAAGCGTGTCATTGTCGAAAAATTCGGCAAGGAACTCTTTGCGCTGATAGATGAAACATATGGGGATCTCTATGGCACAACGCCTTTGAGTGAGCGGCAGGTAGAGGATTATATCAAGCAGTATCTTGGCTTTGTGGAGCCGCGCTTTACCAAGATTCTGGTAGACAAGGATGAGCATCTCATAGGATTTGGCATTGCAATGCCCAGTCTTTCGGAGGCTTTCTATAAATCGAGAGGCAGGCTTTTCCCTGCAGGCTGGTATTATGTCTTAAAAGCGCTGAAAAATCCCAAGGTGCTCGATCTATACCTAGTGGCCGTTCGTCCAGAATATCAGTCGCGAGGAGTGCTTGCCCTAGTTATGAATGAACTTCAGCGCAGTGCGATGGACGCAGGCATCGAATATGCAGAGACCAATCTCGAGCTCGAGGATAATATCAAGGTTCAGAGCATATGGAAGGATTATCCTAAGCGTCAACATAAGCGCAGTCGGGCCTATATAAAGGAAATTTAATCAGCGCGCAATAGGAGTGCCTATTTCTGGTTCACGGAGATATATGGGTCCTGCGGTATCGCTAGCACCGCCTTTTTCTATATATGTCTTAATACCAAGAAGAGAGAGAGATTCTATTTCCTTTTCCGGATCTGGCTTATGCAATATCCATCCTTCTCTTTCTAAGCAGATAGTCTCGGCCAGTTCAGCATCGGGACCTACAAAATTAACCTTATCTTCGCCATGAATCTTTTGGATTAGCTGTGTGAGTTCTATATCCATCAAATTACCTATCCTCTGGCCGCGGAAATAGCGAGCACAATAGACTCTATGCTTTCGTGCATCGATAACTGGCACGACAATACCTTCAAGTTCTTTCCAAGCCCATCCATATATATCTAGAGTAGGGACGAGCACTATAGGAATTTCAAGCCCAAGAGATAGTCCCTTTGCCGTTGCTATTCCTATCCGCAAGCCTGTAAATGAGCCGGGACCTCCTGCAACTGCGAGTAACTCCACATTTTTTATCGTAATTCCAGACTCTTGAAGTGCTTGTTCCACTGCAGGAAGAATAGCTTCTGCATGGGTGACAGATGGCTTAAGCACAGATATTGCAAGCAGTTTATCTTTTAAGATACCTACTCTAAGTGTAGGAACACTCGTATCAATCGAAAGTACAGTCATCTTGAAACCTCTTTATCAAGGCTGAAGTATGCTCCAGATCTAAAAAGCGCGGAATCACAAAACGGCGCCAATCGATATTCTCGATCCAATCACCTTCGATCATAATAATTCTGCTACCGTCTTCTTCGACAACCATGGTGATATATTGGGTTTCCTTTGGCAATATTTTTGCGACCCTCTCGCTCCATTCTATAAGACTCAGGGAGCCAGGCAAACCTAGTAGCTCATCGCCGCCGGTCTGCACGAATTCGTCCTCGTCCAAGAGGCGATATGCATCGATGTGTACAAGATGAAGGCGGCCTTGATATTCAGCTATTATTGTGTATGTAGGCGAGATTATAGGCTCCATTATTCCTAAACCTTGAGCAACTCCTTTAGCGAGCGTTGTCTTCCCTGCGCCAAGATCACCTCGGAATGCAATGATAGACCCGCTTGGCGCTGCACGCCCTATTGCTC
>JAKJFY010000110.1:0-2628 GCA_022704665.1 Spirochaetota bacterium
GATCTTGCAGTACAGGCTGAGCTCTTCAAGATACTCACCCAGCAGTACGAAGTCGCTAAGTTCAATGCTGCAGGCCAGGAGCCTGTTTTTCAGATACTCGAGATGGCGGAAGTGCCAGACATGAAGTCGGGCCCAGCGCGCAGCACGATCTGCATTGTGGCGACCCTTGCAGGGTTCTTCGTGTCGATTCTCCTTGCCTTTGCCTCAGAATCGATCTCCAAGATCCGCCGCGACCCAGAAGCGGTAGCAAGATTCAAAGCGATAAGCAAGGGCGAGAAGCCTGGGATATAGCAGAGGGGCAATCAAGGGGCTATTCCTATGAGCGTGATATTCTTTCTATGAAAGCAAGAAGGCAAAAGGACGAGAAATGAAACGATCTCTTTTCATTCAGGGAAACATGGCAAAAGCAGGCGCGGCAAAGAGCTTTACCCGCGCATTCGCTGTTCTGGTTCTGATCTCAATGATTTTCGTCATATCTCCGCTTGCAGAGATGTCGTTGCTCGCAGCTCAAACACTCGGCGGCTCGAGTATTTCAACGGCGGTGCAGTCGGGCATGACTTCTGGCGCTGCCCAGGGATCCAGTGCTGGGCAGTCGGGGGGTGCTTTGCTTCCCGAAGCGACCGCGCGAGCTCAAATCGCCATGGCGACAGCGGACTATCCGGTAACGCCGGGCGATGTGTATTCGCTTATCTATATGCGCGCTTCTCAGACTGAGTCGCTCAGAATCGTTGTGGAAGGAGATGGAAAAGCCAATCTCGGATTTCTTGGCAAGCTTTCTTCAGAAGGTATGACTTTCCGGGCATTCAAAGCGCTTGTGGAGAGTAAAATCGAAGCAGCATATCCTCAATCCACACCAAGCCTTTTGATTGTCTCCACGGGCGTTTTTCCCATTAAGGTTCAAGGGCATGTCCAGGAGACTTCCATTGTAAGTGCATGGGGTCTCACAAGGCTCTCTGAGGTAGTGGCTGGCAATCTTTTGGCCTATTCTTCGCTTCGCGATGTGCAGGTTACCTCATCGAATGGCAAAGTTGCGGTTTACGATCTCTTCAAGGCGGAACGAGAGGGGGATTTAAGTCAGGATCCGTACATGCGTCCTGGGGATGTGGTAGAGCTGAGGAAGGCTGATCGGGTAGTGAGGCTTGAGGGCGAGGTGAGGAGGTCTGGGAGCTATCAGCTTAAAGCAGGAGAGGGGGTGGGTGAGCTAGTTGGGTACTATGGGGATGGCTTAGGGGTGAGTGCGAAGAGCGACATGGTAGTGTTGACTAGGAGTGCTAGTGAAGGGAAGCCAGAGAGTGAGAGTGTAGTCTTTGACTTAAGCAGTGAAGAGCTTCCGGCGCTCTTGGATGGGGACAGTGTGCGAGTTCCGAGTAGGGAAGAGTATTTGCCCATAGTGTATGTAGAAGGAGCCGTAAAGCCAGAAGTTATGGTAGGGCAAGAGGAGAAGGCTCAAGAGGGTGAGGAAGAAGCAAAGGAGACATATGGATTAGTAAGGGTAGTATATAGGGAAGGGCAGTTACTATCGCAGGTAGTTGAGCCCTTAAAGGAGAGGTTTTCTGAGCAAGGGGATTTAGAGCATGTATATATAGTGAGGGGTAGTGAGAGGATAGGTGTAGATCTTGAGACGTTGTTGTACCAGTACAGCAAAGAGAAGGATATCCTACTCATGGCTGGGGATCGTGTAGTGATACCCTATGGGTATGCGTCGGTATATGTGAAGGGTGAAGTGAAGGGTGCGAGTGTAGTAGAGGTTTACGGAGGTTTACGTTTATCTGCGGCGATAAAGGATAATCTCACGTCTCTATCGTCGATGAGAGATGTGGAGGTAAAGGGTACTGATGGAAAGCTGACGGTGTATGATCTGTTTAGATACGAGCGAGAAGGAGAGATAAGCCAGAATCCCTTATTGCGGCCCGGGGATGTGGTGACGGTAAAGAGGGCGGAGCGTGTAGTGACGTTAGAGGGGGAGGTACGGCGTCCTGGTACGTATCAGTTATTGGAGGGAGAGGGTATAAGGGAGCTTATAAGCTACTATGGGGATGGGCTAGGGGTGAGTGCGAAGAGCGACATGGTGGTGTTGACTAGGAGTGCGAGTGAAGGGAAGCCAGAGAGTGAGAGCATAGTATTTGACCTAGCGAGTGAAGAGCTTCCGGTGCTCTTGGATGGGGACAGTATAAGGGTAGCGAGTAGGGAAGAGTATTTACCTATAGTGTATGTAGAGGGTGCGATAGTAATAGAAGGTAGCCCTATAGGGGAGGGAAGTAAGCCATATAATCTGCAGAGGGTTTTGATACGTAAAGGTCAGAGTGTGATGCAGGTTATGAAGCCATTGGAGGGGAAACTCTATTCGAGTGCGGATTTGCAGAAGAGCTATATTATACGAGGTCAGGAGAGGATAGGTATCGATCTAGAGAAGCTATTGCATGCGTATACTGCGGCGGAAGACATTGAACTGCAAGCGAATGATCGGATAGTGATACCCTATGGAGTTAACTATGCATATGTTACGGGATTTGTAGCGAGATCGGTATCAGTGGAGATTACCTCGCAGAGCAGGTTATCTGAGATATTGAAGGATCTGACTATAGAACGATCTTCCAGGCGAGACATTATGGTGAGGAGTGCTGATGG
>JAKJFY010000111.1:0-2616 GCA_022704665.1 Spirochaetota bacterium
CGAAACAGGACTCGAAATCGAAATAGAGGAACGGTCGGGCGAAGAAATCACGACAAAGTGGTATGAAAAACCAATGGCTCCAAAGGGCGTTAAAGTATTCAATCCTGCATTCGATGTAACGGATTCGAAGCTCATAACCGCAATAATCACGGAAAAAGGTGTGCTAAAGCCGCCCTATAGGGACTCGCTTCGAAAAATTATGGAATAAGAATTATTAAGGAAAGAAATCAGCCTATCAGGTAGACTCTCCCTCCTCCGCCTTATGAATATCGACATTGCCTTTCAATTGACATCCTTCCTGAACAGCAAGAGAACCCGATTTGATATTTCCATCGATTACCGCATTTGCATTGAGCCGAACGAGTGCTGCAGCATTTAGATTCCCAATCACTCGACTATCCACGGCAATCCGTTCGGCGGAAATATTCCCGTTGACGGTAGAGCCTTGGACTATTTCGACGATAGATCGAGCTTCTATATCTCCTATGATTGCACCTGAAAGAAGCTGAAGGGAGCGGGCAGAGATGTTTCCTTCGATTTTGCCGGAGACTATCATATCGTTCTCGCAGGAGACATCGCCGAACACGGTTCCAAATACATTGATATTGGAAGCACTGCAAATAGTACCTCGGATCACCATATCCGCAGTAATTGTAGCCTCAGAGGATTGTCGGGCAGGCGAAGCGGTCGAAGCAGCGAGGCTCGCAAGTTGTGCAGCGGAGGGTTGTGGGTCAGGATCATGAGCCGCATCGATCGAAGGCTGTTCGTTTTCTAGCTCGTAAGATTTGCCATGCAAAAGCTCGTCAAAGGCTTTTGTCAAGTTATTCTTCTCTTTCATTGTTTTCCTCCTTATTCTTCAGGATAGACGAACATTGGTGGCCGCACCGTATTATCAAATGCGGCAAAGGAATATCCCTTGGCTTTCAGTTTGTCTATAATCTTAGGCAAAGCCTGTACAAGCTCATTGTTTCCATTGTCGTGCATCAGAACGAAGGAAGGGCCCCAGCAGAGGCCGACTCCATTGATAACATTATCGACAATGGAATCTGTTGTCGCTTCTTTCAGCGCATCGCCTGAACTCACATTCCAATCACAATATATGAAGCCTCGTCGAAGCACTTCCGCACAGAGCGATTGGTAGATTTCCAAATTATAAGTATTGATGCTTCCTCCTGGGAACCGAAGAATCGTTGGGCTTATGCCAGTGTTGTTTTTGATATAAAGATAATTTTTATTGAGATCTTCTATGAAATTTTCCACTGAATCATAGATAAGCGTATATTTGTGAGTATAGCTATGCATCCCAATTGTATGGCCTTCTTGTGCTGTTCGTCGAAGCCATGAGGTAGCAAATATGCTCGATTTTCCGTTTACGAAGAAAGAAGCTTTTATGCCATGGTTCTTTAGCACATCGAGAATCGCAGGAGTTGAAGAAGAGGGTCCATCATCAAAAGTCAAGAAAACAGTCTTTGAATCGACAAGGTCGTCATTGAATCCCATAAAATTTGCGCAAAGCTCGGGATATAGGAGTTGATAAGACAGAAGCGGTCTTTTTCTTACGATTGAAGCCGCATCATAGCTATTTGTGCCTACGGTGATCACATCATCTCCATTGGGAGATATAGATAGGATCTCTTTTTGCAGACGGATATTATCTTTTGCAAGGAGTATCGCTCCAATCGTGGGCAAAACGATGAGAATAATTATTACTCCTATTATGGTGCGCTTCCAGAACCCGACGCTTTTTTTCATTTTATAAGACCTTGTCTTATTTTGCTTCAGGGTAGGGTTTAAGTCAATCAGATTTACATCAATCAGATTTATACATTAGGGTGAAAAGTCTAATTCAGGTTGAATCGGCGCTGGAGGGCTGGTTTTTTCTTTGAGAAGTTCATGTAGAATTTCGGAATGTTCAAGAGCATAAGCTATATTTATGCTTCGACAATTCTGCATCTCCTCGGGCAAGATTTTTCCGTTTATCGTTATGAACCAAAACGCCTTTTGCAAATGCATGCGAAGTTTACGCAGAGAGGAGTAGTTCAATCTTCCAGCCCTACGAAGATTTAGTATTCTGCGCGCAGTAGCGGGGCCAATTCCTGGGACTCGCAGGATCTGCTCATAGTCTGAAGTTGCAAGCTCTACTGGGAATTGGTCTAGATGTCGCAGAGCCCACGAAGTCTTCGGATCTAAATCTTCATCTAAGGAGTCTTGAGCTTCGAAGAGCTCGATCGGTTCAAAATCATACCAGCGAAAAAGCATATCAGCCTGGTAGAGTCGGTACTCTCGGATATAGGGTGGGTCTGCTGGTCTAGGCAAAGAAGGATCTGTTCCCTCAGGTCGAAAAGCCGAATAATAGACTCTCCGTACATCGAAATCTCTATAGAGATGATGTGCAAGAGAAAGGATAGTGTGATCTGATTCAGGGCTTGCTCCGACGATGAGCTGGGTTGTCTGGCCAGCAGACATCTCTGCTGGCTTATCACCAATGCTGATTTCCTGAAGGGGCTTTTTTGATCGATTTGATTCATCGAGCTCACGAAGCCTTTCATAAATTGTCTTCATGGGAGAGAGAATAGAATCGGCCGATTTATCGGGCGCAATACGGACAAGGCTTTC
>JAKJFY010000112.1:0-2614 GCA_022704665.1 Spirochaetota bacterium
CTCCCGTCCGAGAAGGCGACATTCGCAAAGCGCGCGGTAGAGACCGGCACTTCCACACTGCGGCGCATGAGGAAATACTCCATGATGCGCTTGGATGCGCCCATCATGTTGACAGGATTGGCGGCCTTGTCCGTAGACACGCAAAAGTACTTGCGCGCTCCCATCGCTGCTGCCTGGCGCATCGTTTTGTCAGTATTGAAGATATTGACATCGACCATGCGCATGAGCGTGTACGGGTCCTTTTCGCTGCGCACATGCTTGAGCGCAGACAGATTGAGCATGTAGTCGTAGCCAGGTCCGTTCGCGATAAAGGCATCGAAGATATCGCTGCCCGCATCGATGGCAAAGGTGGCAAATTCGCCCTCGATATACCCAAGCGATGAGCGAATATCACGCACAAGCTCGACCATGTTGTTCTCGGAAATATCGACCACATGGAGGAGCTTTGGGCTTCTGGCAAAAATCTCTTTGGTGACCGCCTGACCGATGGAGCCTGCACCGCCGATGACTAAAAAGCGCGAGCCTTGTACGAGTTCGGTAAGTTCTTGTTCGTGGCTGGCGATGTCGGCGGCAAACAAATCAGCATCGCGACCGATAAGGTTTAGGATTGCATCCATAATGGGCTTCTTTACAGAATTTACTGGATAAGATTTTTGACGGGATTACAGGATTG
This sequence comes from Spirochaetota bacterium, assembly GCA_022704665.1. Classification (GTDB taxonomy): domain Bacteria; phylum Spirochaetota; class Spirochaetia; order Treponematales; family Rectinemataceae; genus Rectinema. Next base: position 674 of record JAKJFY010000112.1, read on the forward strand.
CAGTGGATTCAGGAAATGATTTTAGTAACAAGGCCTTTCTTTATGGCCATATCTGCATTGATGACGATAGGCTGATCCAACACGAAGCTTTTTACAATAGGTTGCAGTCTAATTTTCAAGGCATCAGAGATTTGGAAAAGGGCATACGGTGGATGTTCTTTTAGAACGAGACAAGGGGTAATCGAAAGGTCACCCAACACTGCCCGTGCTATGGTATCAGGAAGGTCTGAAAGCTGGCTATAGTGCCTCCCCACTTTTAAGCCTATAAAAACCAAAAGTGTAGTGACCATTTTCTCACAAATATTCTGAAGGAACTTTTCCCAAGGCTCTTTCTGCGTAGTGTTATCTTGCAGTGGTTTAGGAGCAGAGCTTTTAGCTTCAATGAGAAATATCCTGGTTTGAACACCTGATTTTTTTGCAATTATGAAATCACAGGTCTTTACATTAAGTGCCCGCATGGTGGGGCAGCTCTCAACTTTGAAATAGTGCTCAGGCTGCTCTGCAAATTCCATGCCGGATTCGATGTTGCCGTTCATGAAAGACTGAGCTCCACTTCTTGCTCATAGAGACGCACCGACTCGCGCACAATGGGGTTATCGGGATATCCATTCTGAAGATCGTCGATTGTTGCTACACCGTTTTCTAGCGACAACACTGGCATCGATTCCTTATGTTTTCTTGCAAGGAGGCTGAGCCCCTTGACCACAAAGTAGGAATGAGTAGACACGAAAAATTGAATACCACTCTCTGAGAGCACATAGATAGTCTCCATAAATTGAGAGATCGCTTCTGGATGAAGCGCTGCTTCAGGTTCGTCGATAAAAATAACTGATCTATTATCGAGATAGTGGTTGCCAAGGAGCGTATCCAGAATAGCCAATTTCTTTACACCTTCCGAAGCCACACTGATAGGGAACAAATAGCGGCCTTTCTTGTAGAGCCAACGATCGTTTTCGTCTTGATAGACTTTGCCTCCAACAACGTCCGCTATACTGCGCCTTGCGTCTGAAAATTCCTGGTAATTCCTCCCTTTTTTGGGCCCTATTGAGATAACCTTTGCAAGATCATAGTACGTATCGTCGAAGCCAAACAACTTTGCGCGCTCCCGAGAATCGATGATAACTTTGTAGAGCGTAAGTATTTCTTTTTCAGGCAAAAAAAGCGAATTGCTTGAACGAGATTGAGAGGGCTCAATGATATCCAAAAGGGTCCTTACAGTACTCTCACCAAACGAATAGGCAAGAGTGCCCTCATCCATCTCCATGCGAAATTCAAGCTTCCCGGTCTGGCCTTTTGCGACAAGATCGCCCAACTTTTCAGTTTGAAAAGTCCAATAGAGCTTGTCTGAAAGGATTTCTGATAATTTCCGAGGCTCGTCCCCCCGTTTATATTCCTCCGATGCCTTAACTGCCGAATAGGCAGCCTTAAGAAGAAAAGTCTTGCCCGTACCATTATTACCAATGACAAGATTGACTTTTCCAAGACCTTTCCATTCGATGGCAGCAAGCGGCCCATAATTCTTTAAAATCAAAGATTTGATCATCGGCTTTCCTTTGACGAGATTGACGAGATAATGTTTCTGACAGAATTACAGGATTGTACTGGATTTACGTAATCAAATAAAAATCTTGACATATCACGCCCAACCTTCCATGCGCTTGATCATTTGAGCTTTCTCTTGCTTTTTCAGATGTTTAGAAGCGCTTACGATCATAGCAATCATCTCTCATCTTATACTACAAAAATAGCGAAGTACACTTCAAAATCACGAGAGAATTGTTTCATTTCTTACATTTGGGCAAATTCTTCTCGAGCGAGTCGCACACGAGGTCGACTTCGGCATCGGTCATGGTGGGATAGAGCGGCAGGGTGAGTTCGTGGTCGCTGATGTATTGGCTTTTGGGGGTGGGGCCAACCTGCGATTTGTAGGCGGTAAAGCTC
>JAKJFY010000113.1:0-1831 GCA_022704665.1 Spirochaetota bacterium
CCAGCGCTCAGGCAGCAATCGCACATTGGCTCTTCGTAGCCGATCGATCAATTCAGCGGGAAGCTCGCCGATCGCTATTCGTCCCACCAGCATGGGATCATCGTTGATGAGTCGAAAAAGTGCGGTTCTTTCCGATTGGTTTAGAGGTTTGAAGGCGATTTTTACGTCATACCAGGGTTTATAATTGCCTTCCACCATCGCTGAGACTACCCCATTCTCGATGGATAGTCTGAATACATTCCCATTGGCCGCGTAACTTCGTCCTCGGTTGAGGCGCGCCTGATCGGCAAGGCCTTCCATGGCTTGTATAAAATATGCTCCCCAAGGGGTGAGTCCGAATTCATATTTTCGCGGCATAGGGCGAGGGTAGCATCACGTGATGAATTCCGCTAGCCCACGCTTTCGTTTTCTCAACCTGAAAAATGCCAGCTTTCTCGTAGCCTTCCTCCCTCGATTCCCCCGAAATTATACCAAGGAAATCATTAACTAATTGCCTCATAAGAAAATAATATTTGACATCTTCTTATCATTGGTATACAATATATCAATGAGGGGAGATTGTCATGCCACAGAGAATCCAGATGATCCATGGTGTACCCTATGTCTATGAAGATTCTGCAACCTGGGATAAAGAAAAGAAGAATGCAAAGCATGCTCGTCACTATATTGGTAAAATGGTCGATGGAGTCTTTGTCCCTAATAAAACCTATGAATTAGAATGTGCACTAAAAGAATCGAAAGAGAAAAAGCCAGGGCCACAAGAGAACACCCAGAGTATAAGGCAGTTCTGTGGAGCAACGTACCTCTTTGACAGAATAGGAGAAAAGCTTGGAATTACCGAAGACCTTGCAAAGTGTTTCCCTGATATCTACGAGCAACTGCTTTCTCTTGCCTACTATCTCATTCTCGAGGATAAGAATCCTTTACGACGCTTTCCTAAGTGGGCAAAAACACACCACCACCCTTATAGTAAGAATATTCCTTCACAACGCTCAAGTGAACTCTTTGGGATGATCACTGAAGATGCAAAGCAAAGGTTTTTCTTATTACAAGCACGGAGAAGACTAGAGAGAGAATACCTTGCCTATGATACCACCTCGATATCCTCCTACTCAGAGCTTATTTCCCAGGTGCGATATGGAAAGAATAAGGATCACGAGCCACTACCGCAGATTAACCTCGCCTTACTCTATGGAGAGTCTTCACGACTTCCTGTGTACTATCGAAAGCTTGCAGGCAACATTAGCGATGTGACCACGATAAAGAGGCTTCTTAGAGACCTCTCTTTTCTTGAGATAGAGAAGGTGCAGCTCATTCTCGATCGAGGCTTTTATAGTGAAGAGAATGTGAATGCGCTCTATGCAAACCACTACAAATTCCTTATGGGAGTCAAGAAATCCCTTAAACTTTTTAAGGAAGTACTCGATGAGCTGAGAGGCTCGATGCACTCAAGGGTACACTATAGCTCTGAATATGGCATTTATTTCTATGAACGAGCTATCGAGTGGAAGTATAAGGCAATAAAACCACGCTCTCAGAGTCTTGAGACAGGCAGTAGACGGATGTACCTGCAGCTGTATTTCGATGACCAAAAGGCAGTCGATGACAGGCTCGCCTTCAATCGCCTTCTTGATAGCTTAGAAGAAGAAGTAAAGACGGGTAGGAGAATTCCAGAACATGAGACGCTCTACCAGAAGTACTATGATATCAGTGCGACTCCTGTCCGAGGAGTTGTCATGACACCCAGAGAGGAGGCAGTCGAGGCAGTAGAGAAGAACTATGGCTACTTTGCACTCATCTCGAATGATATTAAGGATCCGCTTGAAGCACT
>JAKJFY010000113.1:1841-2470 GCA_022704665.1 Spirochaetota bacterium
GTCTATGCATGATGCGAAGCTCTATAAGACTTATACCTTACATGATGTGCTCGATGAGCTCGATATCATCGAATGCTATGCCCATCCTGGGCATAGGCTTCGGGTAGGAGAGATCACCAATAAGCAGAAATTTCTCTATGAGGCGCTCGGAGTTGAGCCTCCCTCATTGGTATAAATGTTCGGGAATCCGGGATTCAAGCTTTTTCATATACTATCTCTATCTGCGTTTTATTGCCATGTGCATGGTGCAGCATTTCAAGCGCGGTATCCAGACTATAGCGCAGCACCACAGGATCATAGCTGGCTTTGAGTGTCGAGAGCCGTTATTTTGCCGTAAGCGAGACATAAGGAGAGGCGAGCACACGGGAGAAAGGGGTTTGGGGGTTGTCGTAGGTCTTATAGACGATTGCGTGCTCGCGATGCTTTGCGATGAGCTTTGTCGAGGGGTAAAAGAGGTTCAGTAAGGGACAGAGGACTTGATAGACTTCCCTGAGGGCTTCGAATTCCTCGGTGGTATCGTAACGGGCATAACCTATGAATTTGCGGACATATTGGCTGTTCTTCTGTTCCACGAAGGGGTTGTCGTTCTTGTGGTAGGCTCTAGAGCGGGTAAACTGGATCTGTTCGCG
>JAKJFY010000114.1:0-330 GCA_022704665.1 Spirochaetota bacterium
TACACTTTTGTGCCAGGCGAAACCGTGTCGCAAGCAGCTCTTACAAACCGAAAACTCTTTTCCGCTGTATCTGACCTATCTTCAGCATACATAATACATGCAGATGGATCGCAGACAGCGGTCGATCTTGCCAAATTCATCTACGACTATGATTTGACAAATGATATCCAATTGCGAGCTAACGACATCATAATCGTTCCTTTCCGGCAGTTTTTTGTTTCCGTATCGGGAGCCGTGAGGTATCCAGGACGCTATCCTTATATTCCAAAAAGAACCTGGGAATACTATGTTGGATTGGCGGGCGGTTTCGATACAGACAGGAATTCTGGC
>JAKJFY010000114.1:431-2429 GCA_022704665.1 Spirochaetota bacterium
ACGGTGCTTATAATCAGCATATTGGGCATGTAAGGCTCGGTTTCTTGAAATTTTAAAAGATCTGGCACTAATTTATGAATTGTGCCGGATCTTTGTCTCAGATGTAGTCAGAGAGATGAATTATTCTAATCCGGAACTCCAGCTCCTCCAGTCGATATATAAGGCGACAGAAGAAGGGGATAGCTACGCCTCCGTATCTCAGCGGCAGTTGGCTAGCAGCGCTGGGTTATCTATTGGCTTGACGAATATACTCTTGAAGCGCTTCATAGAAAGAGGCTGGGTCAAATTCCTCCATATCGATGGGAAAAAGATCAAATATGCGCTTACCCCTTCTGGAATGGAAGAGATAGCCATGCGAGCCGTGGAATACTTTGCCAGGGCGGAACGCAATACAGAGCTATATCGGAAAAAGATCGATATTTTTATAGAAGGAATTGTACGCGAGAGATATAAGGCGTTGCTCTTAATTGGGCTTTCGGAGCTCGATTTTTTGTTCGACTATGCTTGCCTTAGATATAAGATCGGATTCTACAAGAATATAAAGGTATTCATGCGAGAAAAAGATGAGCAAGATTCTAATTGGGATGGGCTAGTGGTGGTCTGTGCCGATAATTTCGAAGATAGCGAAGAGATGAAAGGCCAAGTGGGGGTAGATATAAAACAGTATATGGGCATACCCAAAGAAATACCGCTCATCAGATTTTCGCAGATTCTCATGAATATTGCAGTGAAAAATACTAATTCATAAAGCAAACCGATAAAAGGGCTTGCAAAGTACACACAAAATAATCAATAATAGTATTATCAAAAAAAGAAGGATCGAATGCGATGTCATACGAAGTGGCTATAAGTTCCGCATTTCTATCGGCATTCACAATGCCTATTATCTTGAACTTTGCGCATAAGAATAAGCTTTTCGATTCTTCTGATGCAAGAAAGAACCATAATGGAAACATTCCGCGTCTGGGGGGTGTTGGAATGTTTTTTGCCTTTGCAACTATGATGTTCGCGCTCATTTTGATTCAGCCCGGGACGGTTGCAAAAGAGCTTGCTTCTCGCGCAAGTCGGCTTTGGCCAATTGGTTTGGCGGGAACACTCATGTGCATAATCGGGCTTCTAGATGACATTAAGTCACAGCCAGCAAAACTCAAACTCGTTATACAGATTCTGGCGGCAATATTGGTAGTTGCAAGTGGATATAGATTTAGAGGTTTTGGGTTTCATCAGAATGCCATGCAAGGGGATCTTGCATGGCTGTCAGTGATAATTAGCCTGGGATGGATTGTGGGAGTTGCAAATGCGATAAACTTCATAGATGGCGTAGACGGTCTAGCCGGAAGTATATCTTTTGCTTCTTCGCTTGCCTATGGAATTTTCTATTATCGAGTTGGGGATCAATCTAGTTCGCTTATCTGTCTATGCATCGCGGGTGTAATTGTAGGATTTCTATTGTTCAATTTACCCATGCCCAGGGCTAAGATATTCATGGGAGATTCTGGGAGCCTCTTTCTTGGATTCTCTCTAGCGGTTATGCCTTTCCTGGGACAGGTGCCGGGGATAGACTCTTCAAAGGCTGGCTTGGGCTTGATTCCATCGATTACCATGCTTGGGCTTCCTGTCTTAGATGCGCTGCGGGTCATGGGATTACGGATATCTCAGGGCAAGAACCCAATGTCTCCAGACCGCCAGCATTTGCATCATCTCTTTTTTGATTCAAACCATGGCGCATTAAGAGTCGACATCACTTTCTTCCTCGTATCGGCTGGGCTCGCTCTTGCGGTATTGGCCAGCTCAGTTATGCCCAGAAGCCTGGGGTATATGATCGAGTTTATCGCTTTAGGGCTTCTTTTGATCTTTTTTAGGTATGGCAGATATGTGAATATTGAGCACTCTGCAAATGCCGAGCGCTGAGGAAGCCAGTAATTTCAGGATTTCTGTGTCTTGGTCTTGTATAAAGTCTGTTTATATTGCTTGTCCTAATAGACCGAATCAGGCTCG
>JAKJFY010000115.1:0-2399 GCA_022704665.1 Spirochaetota bacterium
TAACCGCCGCTGAGATTATTCAGGCGGATAAAAGGCTCATATCTCCATTTCTAGCTTGGTTCATCCGCCAGAGGATCAAGGATTTCGCTGCTCTCAGAGACATTCCGAAAGAACCTGCCACATTCAGGCATGAGGTATTTTCGGATATTCGGGTATTTCTATCGCCGCTCAGCTTGCCTCGAGTCGCTTTGGAGGAAGCAATGGAACAAGTGCTTCAAGAAGAAGATTTGCTTCCCGCTCCTCCTCCTAAAAGAAGAAAACATGGTCAACGGAAGAAGAATATTAAGCCGCGCACCGAGTCAATGCACCTCGAAGTAGAATGTAATGATTTCAAAATCCCCAATAGAAAAAATTTTGCTTGACAACAGCCAGAATGGATAATAAATTGTTAAATATAGGTTGATTTTTGCCATCAGCGTAATATAGAAGGGAGCATTTTTATTGAAATCGAGCAATATCTATATAATTAATCGTCATATCGACAGATGATATCCTAGTGAGCCAATCATGGATTTAATTCGCTTCATTACAAGAAGATTCTTGAGACTTATACTGACAGCATTTATAATTGCCACGATAGTTTTCTTTGTTATTCGCGTAATTCCTGGAGATCCTGCTTTGGTTATCGCTGGAATTGATGCAAATCCTGCTGATGTTCAAGCAATCCGGGTAAGGTTGGGGACAGATCGCCCTCTTCTTGTCCAATATGGAGATTTTCTTTGGCATATAGCGCGCCTTGATTTCGGCAATTCAATGATCTCCGGGGAACCTGTTCTCAAACTTATTCTAGAGCGATTTCCTCTTACTCTTAAGCTTGCAATCTTTGGGATTGCATTCAGCATTGTAATTGCAGTACCACTTGGTGTCTTATCTGCTGTAAAGCGATGGTCGGCTTGGGATTACTTTGGGTTGGTTCTTTCGCAACTAGGAATGGCTATTCCTAGTTTTTGGTTTGGCATAATTCTGCTTTTGATTTTTGCAATCAAGATACCAATTTTCCCGCTTTTTGGTTCTGAGACCTTTGCACATTACATTCTGCCAATAGTTTCGCTAGGATTTGGTCGTGCAGCAATTATCTTACGCCATACAAGAGCATCTATGGTGGAAGAGTTGTCCAAGGAATACATAATTACTGCAAGGGCAAAAGGCCTTACCGAGCGGATGGTAAAATACAAGCATGCTCTAAAGAACGCTCTTTTGCCAATCATTACCGTGACAAGTATTGAGCTGGGCTATATGCTTGGAGGCGCAATCATAATAGAGCAGGTTTTTTCGATGCCGGGTTTGGGAAGGCTCTTCCTGTCCGGAATCTATCAGCGCGATTTCCCGATCATCCAAGGAGGTGTGGTTTTTGTAGCCATCCTGTTCTCTTCGATAAACTTTATTGCTGATATTCTTTACAGCATTGCTAATCCTAAGATAAGGCTAAACTAGATGGATAGAATGGTATCTCTTGTATCGATAGAAGACCTGAGAGTCGCATTTTCTTTTGGCAATAAAGAAGCCACCGTATTGCGAGGCATGAATCTATCTGTTTTGAAGAATGAAATCCATGGGCTCGTCGGAGAATCCGGATCTGGCAAGACAGTGACTTCTACCTGCATAATGAGACTTTTGCCGATTCCTCCCGCTAAGATTCTATCGGGTCACATCTATTTTGATGGGAAGGACTTGTTGTCTTTATCAGGGGAACAGATGCGAACCTACAGAGGCAGAAGAATTGCCATGATATTTCAGGAGCCTGCGAAGTATCTTAATCCGGCATTCAAGATCGGAGAGCAGATTATTGAAATGCTCATGCTTCATATGAAGATGCACAAGCAATCTGCTTGTAAAAGGGCTATAGAGCTATTGAAGTTGGTAGGCTTGGACGAGAAGGTTATCGATAAGTATCCGCATGAATTATCAGGAGGGATGAAGCAAAGAGCCATGATTGCCATGGCTATTTCGTGTGATCCCGATTTTCTCATAGCTGATGAGCCCACAACGGCGCTCGATGTGACTTTACAGATTCAAATTCTCGCATTGCTGAAAAAACTAAAGGATATGAAAAAATTGGGTGTCTTATTCATTTCTCACGATCTTCATCTTGTAAGCGAGATTGCCGATCGGGTTTCGGTTATCTATGCTGGAAGAATAGTCGAAAGTGCAGTGAAAGAAGATCTCTTCAAGAATCCATTGCATCCCTATACGCGTTTGCTTATGCATTCCATTCCGGATGCTAAAAAGAAGGGATCAAAACTTGCTACAATTCCGGGGCAGGTTCCCGATGCGGCAGAAATAGGCAATGGCTGTGCATTTGCAAATCGTTGTCCAATTGCGAAAGAGAACTGCTTTACGGATATTCCAGGGTATGTTGAATATGAGAATGCACATACGGTCGCTTGCTATTATGCAGG
>JAKJFY010000116.1:0-2383 GCA_022704665.1 Spirochaetota bacterium
AACGTAAAACCTGAACCTTGGACGCCTCTTGCCATTGCATCGATCATTTTTTTCCCAATCCCCCTACCACGGTATTCATTCTTGACCACAAAACCTAAAAAACATTGCCTATTCAAGAAAAACCTAAGAAAAAAAAGACCAATTAGTTCATTATTTTGATTATTACGTACCAAATAGACCTGATAGGTGCCACAAGAAACAACATGGTTAATTGATCTCAAGGTAAAAGGGAAAGGATTAAAAACAGCCCTTTCTTCCTCCAAAAGGCTCTTTAAGAAGACTACTATGTCTTTGGAATCCTGAAGGTTGGCATATTTCAAAGCAAAGTTCTGACCAATTGCATAGGATAAGACTAATTCCTTAATCCTTCTAAGCCGAAAAGAATGTGCTCGAACTAGAATGAATCCATTTAGGCTTTCAATAATATCCCATAGACTGGGACAATGATATTTTAGCTCTTTGACACTGCCAAGAATAGACATTGACATGTACCTTTTTCTAGCTATATGTTTTCATATTGTATCTCCCCAGCTGGCGAAAGAGCGCTACCTTCTCCTTCTTGAACTTATTTTGCTCTTCGTCGTTATGGCCGGCTCTTTTTCTTCTAGAATATTGCGCCTTATTCAGTTCCTATGGTAGTCCTGTCCATTGGGCTCAGCCTAGAGAATTGGACGGTTACCTTACATAAAGCTGCATAGGTGGATCTAACCCAGCCATAACTAAGGAGAATGTCTGATTCTATTCTCTTACATTTCAATCTGTTATCTACTTTGAATCAGTGAAGCCTATATTACTCATATCACTATTCTATTTCTTTTCAAGTTCCAGTTTTTCATTATTCTTGAGCCATTGATAATAAATATGGATCTTCGCTATTTCAAATGGGTAGATACCCCATTTTACCCGCGACTCTATAAATAATAAGTTTGAAATATTCGATCGATCGAAATCCTCTGGCGCGTGTTTTCGCGGCTTGGACCAAACTATTCAGGCCTTCAAGTATGGCATTATTTATTGTGCTAACGAACCAGTGGGTAATTCCTTCCCAATGCCGTTTTAAGGTTTTTGCGAATTCAACAATAGCATCTATGCGCGATCGAATCGCCCATCCATACCATTTCCTGAGGGCTTCCACCCGATCGAATGTAACCGGTTCTGCACTGAATATCCGCTGGAAAATGAGCTTCATTCGATATGCCCGGCCTGTCTTCAATTGTAATGACGATATCGATTGTAGTTTTTCTTTTTGCTTTTTCGTAAGATTCTCGGGGTTCTTGAGCCAGATATATCGGGTCTTTTTCAGATCTTTTTCCTCAACCTGTTCGCTTCGGCGAGTTTCGTCAACGGCATTGTTCAGCAATTTCATCACATGGAACTTGTCAAAGGTGATATGCGCACGCGGGAAATTGTCCTCTATCCCATTAATGAACGCAGGAGACAAATCACAGGAAAAATCGGTGATCCTTTCTGGCGATCCTCCGTACTTGATCAGATGATCCTTAAATGCTTGTACGGTAGAGGAATCTTTCCCCTTGGTCACAAAAACGACCTTTCGCGTATCCAGGTCCACAAAGAGACTCACGTACTTGTGCCCCTTCTGGCTTGATGTCTCATCTACTCCTATACGACGTACCGTTGACAAGTCTGACCGTTCAAGGTCTTTGTTTACATAATGCTCTATGATGCGCCATAGACGAGTATCTTCGACTTCCATCATATCCGCTATATCCTTGACCGGCATCTGATCCACAAGGGCCATGATCATTGCTTCAAAGAGGAGTGTAAAACCTGAACGCTCCCTGGCCCACGGGATGTTGATTTGCTTTATTCCGTGCTCCTTGCACGATATGCGGGGAACCCAGGCGTGCAAGTATGTTTTGTATTGGAAAAAATTAAGATGTTGCCATACCTGCTCCTTGGCGTCGTAGGCTCCGCAGGGCGTCTGGCATACAGGGCACTCAAAATGGGAGCCGCGTTCAAAGTCAAGGTAGATGTCCAGCCTCTTTTCTGTCGGTTTGAATTCAGTTTTTGTGACGAACCACTCGTTCCCGAGACCTAATGCCGCCTGAAATAAGTCTATATCTTTCATATATTGGGATCATATACTACCCACACGTTTTAGCGAAGAGCCGAAAATAATAGCCAATGTATATCCGCAAGTTGAGTATACATTTTATATCCAGAGCACTTACTAATCCCGCGCGCCGAAGGCGCCCATCTAACGTGCGCTTAACCAGCAAAGCGCGCCTTGCGCTAGCAGGTTAAGCGATGCTTGCTGGTTAAAGCGCACGTCTGGTTCAAGCGGTCGATAGATTTTTTTATGGATATTCAGCTCTTATACTTTTTTACCAATATAAAAAACATATCCATAATATTGTTTGTA
>JAKJFY010000117.1:0-2356 GCA_022704665.1 Spirochaetota bacterium
AACGTAAAACCTGAACCTTGAATGCCTCTTGCCATTGCATCGATCATTTTTTTCCCAATCCCCCTACCACGGTATTCTTTCTTAACCACAAAACCTAAAAAACATTGCCTATTCAAGAAAAACCTAAGAAAAAAAAGACCAATTAGTTCCTTATTTTGATTATTACGTACAAAATAGACCTGATAGGTGCCACAAGAAACAACATGGTTAATTGATCTCAAGGTAAAAGGGAAAGGATTAAAAGACAGCCTATCTTCCTCTGGTAATCTTTTCAAAAAGGTAATTATATCTTTGCCGTCTTCTATGCCCACATATTTCAAAATCAGATTTTGACCTATTGAGTAAGATAATATCCTTTTCTTGATCTTTTTGAGCGTTCTAAATGAGGTTCGATTTAGAATATATCCATTTATATTTTCTACAATATTCCATAAAGCAGGATAATGATCTTTTAGCTGCTTAATGGCTTCAAGAATAGACATTCGTTACTCACTTAATATTATGTCGGCTGATTTCATAACAGTGTAGTGATCAATTAGTAATTTTCTTGAAGCTTCACCTGCCTTCTTTCTAAAATCAGAATCATTTTGCAATTTGTTTATGCATTGCAAAAATGCTTGTACATTATTGCTTCTACAGGAAAGTCCAGCTCCTGCATTGACTACAATAGCTCCAACATCTGTGGCTGTATCTGTTGCCAGTAGTATGGGAAGTGATGCGTCCATGTAATCAAGCAATCTCGAAGGAAAATTTGGAATAGTGAATCTATGATCAAGAAAGATAAGGCCTACATCCATAGTTCTCAGCAAAGCCAGGTATTGGTCTTTTGGCAAGCTCTTTACTAGCCTGGCATTGCTAATCTTCTCGACTTCGAGAAAGTGAGCTATTTTATTGTACTCAGTGCCATCGCCAACTATAAGCGTAAACACATCTTTTTGACTTGATAGTGCCTTGAGTACATCAAGCATAAAATCAATGCCTTGCGGCTTACCAAGATTCCCACCATAGATGAGCTTTAGGCTTGATTCCGGTATACCATATTTTTTCAATAGTTCTTTGTTTGGCTGTATGCTATCTGCTGGTGTAGGACATATGGAGTTGGGGTTGACATGGACTTTTTCTTGAGAAATTTCAGGATTATGCGCGAGAAGGTACTCTACATTTGCTTGCGACATGCAGCCGATACGGTCAGATACTGCATAAAGCCTCTTTTCTTTATTTCGCAATCTTTTATAAATATATCCCCCTTCCTTTATAAGTCCGATATCGACTGCATTCTGGGGGAATATGTCCTTAAGAAGCAAATAGGTAGCACAATGATCGCGCTCTCTGAGGAATCGAATCACTTTTTCAAACGTTATTGGCGGTGTACTATAGATGAGAAGATCGAATCCCCGATACGCAGACTTTTTTATCGCGTTGATAAACCGTCGTTCAAGAAATACTGTGTTGATTGCTTTTGTCAATCTGTTTGTTTTAGTGATTCTTCCTGTAGGAATTTGAACGATTCTTACCTTCCCTCTAAAACTTTCGATCGGTGTACCGCTCGATCTCGATTCATCTGAACAAAAGACTGTGACATCATGGCCCCGTGAGGCTATCTCATCGAACAAGTCGGTATAAAGATTGCGATCGTTTGGACCGACTCGATAGGCGATAGTGAGAAACGCGATCTTCATCGCTTATCCCATACCACTTTATTGATGATAGGCGTATAACTCTGAATTATCTTCACAACCTTCTGCGAAACATTATTATCGCAGTAGTCTTTCGGCCTATGATCTTTCCCATCAAAGGAACTGATTGCGAGGGCAACCGACTGTAAGAGGCTCTCTGCGGTATACCCTCCAATCACGATCGTCCCCTTGTCGAGCACTTCTGGCCGCTCGGTGGAGTTGCGCAAGAGCACCACAGGGAACCTCAAGATTGCAGATTCTTCGCTCAAGGTTCCGGAATCTGAGATGACACACAGAGCGTCGCACTGCAGGCGGCAATAATCAGTAAAGCCAAGAGGCTTCACGTTGCGGATGAGGGGATTGAGCGACACGTGGTTTGCTTCAAGGCGTTTCCACGTGCGCGGATGCGTCGAAAACACAATGGGAAGGCCATAGGTTTCTGCAAGGCGATTGAGCGCGCTGATAAGCTCGTTAAACTTATACTCGATATCGATATTCTCTTCGCGGTGCATTGAAAGCACAAAATACTTTTTCTTCTCAACGTCGTATTCTTCAAGTGCCTTTGATGCTTCGATTTTCGCCCTGTTGCGCTCAATTACCTCGGTCATCGGTGAGCCAGTCACAAAGATGTGTTCTTTGCGGATACCTTCTGAAAGTAGATAGCGACGAGAATGCTCGGT
>JAKJFY010000118.1:0-2289 GCA_022704665.1 Spirochaetota bacterium
GGAGTTTCTCAACTCCTCTTAAGAGAAAAGCTGAGTATGTGCCTTTCTATGCTTATGCATGAAAAACACTCCTAGCAAATTGCCAAAGCAATATACACAAGGTTCGTAGCAGTATTGAAGGTTTTCGAGGTGCAAAGAGCATTCTAAGCCAAAAAAGGGCTGCCCAACCTAATGGGCAGCCCCTCAAATCTATCCGCTTGTCATAAGAACTCACTGATTTTTGATCAGCACGAACTCCACACGCCTATTCTTCCAGCGGTTTTGAACATCCGTGAAGGGAACAACGGGTTCGCTCGAACCAAGACCTACTACGGTCAAGCGACGCGGATCTACCCCATTTTCTACTAGCATCTTACGAACTACCTCTGCTCGCTCAGTAGATAATGGGATTAGCTCATTAACCTCTTCTTGCTGAATGCGCGATGCGCTGTATCCAAGCATTTTGCCAACATTGTTTCCATGGCCTTCAACCCTTATCCTATAATCTGGAAATTTGCCTAGAATCTGCGCAACTCGAGCGACTACCTTTTCGTTTCGAGCTACAATCTCACTATCCAGACCTATGAAGTCAGCATGGTTTGCCCTAAAGACTATAGAAGGTACTCTGATCTTGAGCCTATCGCCGTCGCGTATGACAAGAACATCCACCGTAATTATTCCCTTTATCTTAGTCTGATTGCCAAGAGCATCCCAGCAGATGAACTCAAATGGATAATCGGTTGCAGATTCGACTAATTCTCCCTTGGGGGATTTTCCATTCCAGGTGATCTGTGAAGGAGGCATTCCCTTGCCACTCCAGAGCATGAAAGATCGCGTCGGCTTGCTCTCCTGCAAGGCGGCAGATTCAACAATGGCGGTTTCGAGCACTTCGAGCTTCCACTCTGTGATGCCTGCATTCTTATCCGCTACAATCTCAAAGGTTAGTATATCATCGACGCCATCATCATCAGGGCTGAAATACTCTGGCTTGACCTTAATCTCTACCTGTGGAGGTGCAATCTTGACCACTATTTTGTCGCTTGTTGCCTCTGCTATGTCACCCTTCAGATATCTAACCATGAGCTTCCCTGTAAAAGTATCTTCGATCACTTGGCCATGCAAGTCTCGACCATCCCACACAAGCCGTGTAGGTACATCTGAGCCACTCCCGCCAAAGAAGGAGCGTTCGACACCCTTAGAATCAATAAGAGAGAATCGCCATGACTCGACACCTTCGCGATTCTCTACGGTAAGAGAGAAAGATACTTCATCTCGAATTCCATCATCATTGGGCGAAATTCCATTGTCTGAAGCAGTTACAAAGACTCTCGGTTTTGTGGCATCGACCATAATTCCCTTGATCGAAGCAGAAGCGCTGTTGCCAGCAACATCTACACTGACTACCTCATAGGAATAAGCACCATTTGGTACAAGTTTCCCATTCGAGTCTTTGCCATCCCAGGTAAAGCTCTTAGCTTGTCCTTTCCAGGTATAGCTTCGTACTGTTGCCCCCGATGCGCTCCGAATTCTGCCTGACCAATCGTCACCTGGCTCTGATTCCTGAGTAATGGTCACGGTATCCTTAATGCCATCACCGTTAGGGGAGAAGAGTAAAGGATCCGCAGATATGCTTATCTTTGGAGGAACTGTATCGACGAGTATCTGAATAGGTCCAAAATTGAAGAGATCGCCGTTTGCATATTCAAGCGCAAAATACACGCTATAATACCCATCTGGCACTTTCAATCCCGCATCCGTCATACCATCCCAAACATATTGCGACTTAATATCGGTTTTTCCTTTCCAGCTCCGTACCGGCGCCTGACCTGCTGCGGTCTTTGAACCTGTAAATATAGAAAGTGAGTAGGAGAGCAGCGTGTCTGGTTTTGGTGCATTGACATTTAAGTAAATAAGATCTTTGACGCCATCGTCATTTGGGCTGAATGCAGTGGGTTCAACTTTGAAACTTACATTTTTCTGTGTTGCATCGACTATTATCTGCTGGCGAGGAAGAATGAAAGAATTACCAGCCTCATCGATTGATCTCAGTTCATAATAATAAGCACCATCTGATACAAGCTTCCCACTCTGATCTTTGCCATCCCATATAGCATCAGCGAGCATCGGATACCACTCCCAGGCGCGGATGATCTTTCCTGTCTCTGAGATTATTTGGCCACTCCATCGATCTCCATAGACGCTACTCTGCGTCAATTCAACAGTATCGGCTCGTCCATCCCCATTTGGAGAAAAGATCGACCTAGAAAGACTAACAGTCGCTTGTGGCGCTATTCGATCTACGAGGACAGC
>JAKJFY010000011.1:0-5574 GCA_022704665.1 Spirochaetota bacterium
AGCTATGACCACAGCTCTTACAGCGATAACGAGGTACATTTCCAAAACATTTGGTGGAATAGAAGCCTAGACTGACATACCAGCGGCCTTGGGGAGCTGCCTTATGATTTGGACACTCAGGATTTGGGCAGAAAGAAAAAGAATGCATGCTTACCTCCGTACATTCTCTTTATCGCCCTCCTCCCTACATTTTGCTTCAACTTCTTATACAAGGTTCGTAGCAGTAATGAAGAATTCTCTCGAGGATGACATTTCTGGACAAGAAGAGCGCCTAGAACAAGCGCCCTAGGATGACCCATCTCAAAAAAAGGGCGCCCGCAGTAGGCGCCCTAAACTATATTAACTATGCAGAAGAACTCATTGCCAGCCAGGCTTAAATATGGCTCGGCTTCTCCTATTTTTGCCTCTTATTTCCACTTCGATAGATCGAGTTCTTTTTCGGTCTTGCAGACAATCGATGTTCCAACAAGGTCTCCCGTCACATTCAAGCAGGTACGGCCCATATCGAGCAATGCATCGATACCCAGGATCATCGCATATGCAGCAGCGACAGCTGAGCCAGTTTCTACTTTGAGCCCTATGCTTTCTAGTACCATGAGCAGCATGATGGCTCCAGCGCCAGGTACTCCTGCAGTTCCGATACTTGCTAATGTACCTGTAATTACTACAGTGAGCATCTGATTGAAGGAGAGCGGTTGATTCGTTGCATAACCAATAAACATAGCACAGACGCCCAAGTATATCGCCGTGCCATCCATGTTGATGGTCGCTCCGAGTGGCAAAGTAAAAGCGCTTATGGACCGCGGAATTCCCAGGTTTTCTTCACCGCAGCGCATTGTCACTGGCAGAGTGCCATTGGATGAACGGGTCACAAACGCAGTAACCATCGCCTCGTTGGCCCCTTTTAGAAATTTCCTAAAACTGAGCTTATACAATGTCAAAAGCCCACCATAGACAATCACAACATGCGCCGCAAGACCAACATACTCAGAGAGGGTAACCATGAGCAAAGGTCCTATGGCCTTTGCTCCCTGCTGAGCAAATACATGCGAAATTAGGAAGAATACACCGATAGGCGCGTATTGCATTATGCCGCCAACGACCTTGTACATAGTTTCAGCTGCTGCATTGACGACATTTAGCAGCGTTTCGCCTGATTTTGCCAGCGATTGATCTTTCGAATCCTTGATGTAGGAGATACCAATACCAAATACCACTGCGAAGAAGATAATAGGCAGCACATCCCCTTTCATAAGAGACTCGAATGGATTGGTGGGAACAATGTTGAGCAGTGTCTGGACAATGGTGGGAGGAGCCGCTTGAGATCCCTTTGCTGCTGCTTCTCCTACAATATTGAACCCTATCCCAGGTTTAAAGATATTGGCTGATATCAACCCGACTATCACCGCAAAAGCGCTAGTGAGAAGATAATAGACCATGATTTTCACGCCTACCCTTCCAAGTCTAGAAGGTGCGATACTCGCTGCTCCTGCAATAAGCGAAAATAGAATTACAGGCATGACAATCATCTTGAGTAGCCTGATAAACAGGTCACCAAAGAATTTCGTATTGTCGACATAGGGTTTTACTGAGGAAGGGAAGAACCCCAGAATGATGCCGACAATAGCACCCAACACTAGGCCGATCAGTATCCGCGTTAGTAGATTGGACTTAAAGTACCAATCCATAGCGCCCTTCTTTTTTTGTTCAGCCATGCAGACCTCCTTGCTTTAAGAGTCCATATAAAGCTATATGATTATGAATCCGAATTTGCAAGAGCGCAAGAAGAAAATAATTTTGCGAGATGAAAACATCCTTATTTACATAGATTGGAGTCTTATATACCATAATAACGCTATGAAAAAGGGAACTATTGGTATTTTAGGTGGAATGGGGCCAGAAGCGACCGCGGCTTTCTTTTCGATGCTGGTTAGGTTCGATAATGCAACTTCCGATCAAGACCATCTTCATATAATTGTGGATTCGGATCCTTCTATCCCCGATAGGACAAGATATCTTCTTGAGAGCGGCCCTAATCCTCTGCCAGCCATGCTTGGTTCTGCCCGAAGATTGATTGCTGCTGGCGCCGATATAGCCGGCATGCCTTGTATGACGGCTCATGCGCTTCTAGATCAGCTCCGCCACAATTGCACTTTGCATATTCTTTCTGCCTTTGAAGAGACCAGCATAGCCCTTAAAGAAATCTCTCCTCCTATTAGGAATCTTGGCATCCTTGCCACGAGGGGCACACGTCAAGCGATGCTTTTCGAAACAGCTTTTCCTGATAAGAACATAGTATGGCCTGATGAAGCTCTACACCAATCCCTGGTTATGGAGGCGATCTATGGTTCGAAAGGCATAAAGGCAGGCAATCTCGGCAATGAACCAAAGCATCTTTTATTAGAGGCAGTCCATATTCTTCAGAATCAAGGAGCCGAAGCTATTGTCGCAGGTTGCACGGAAGTGCCCCTTGTTCTCTCTCAAAAAGACATCGATATGCCATTCATAGATCCTATGTATCATCTAGCGCGTGCGCTGGTATCTACCGCCCGCAAAGAAACATTTGAACGATAATAAGGTCTAATATCATTATATTTGAATGATAGAAAACGATCTGGACTCCAACTCCAGTTTACTTATGCCTTTTTTTCTCCTATATTTGAGTCATAATGTTGTTTCGAGACCGCTGCGATGGAATACGTGTTACTGGCCAACATGCCCTCAATGCGCTAATGCCATACATGATGCGTGGCCGCAATGAATCTGCTGTCTATTATGAGAAGGAAATAAACATCGAAAATGCTCTTGCCTACCTTAAGACAATTAAGACAAGCCAGACATCAAAGAAAGACCAAGATCGCTTTACACTTTTTGGACTTATTATGACGGTAGCATTAAGGACAATCGCTCTCTACCCACAGCTCAATCGCTTTATCCATAGACGAGTGCTCTATCAGCGAAAACACATATGCTTTTCCTATATTGTCAAGCAAGAATTTACCATCGATGCTCCTGAAGTAAATGCCAAGATTTATCTGGATCCAGAGGATTCATTCTCGAGCATTAATGCAAGGGTGAGCGACGCAATTCTAGAAGCGCGTATCCATGGAGAAGGCGAAGGCGAACGCTTCGCAGACATCTTTCATAAAATTCCAGGTGGCAAAGCAGTGCTGATGACAGTCTATAGACTTCTTGACAGAATCAACCTTGCGCCTTGGAGTCTTCTGCGGATGGATCCTCTCTATACAAGCATCTATTTTGCAAACTTAGGTTCACTCGGCCTTGATGCTCCTTACCATCACCTATATGAGTGGGGAACCGCAAGCATATTTGTAGCAATAGGCAAGGCTTTTTCAAAAGAGCTATGGCATGGAGGAACGCGAACTAGGCAGCGCTATATAGATATAAAAATAACGCTCGACGAGCGCATTGCAGATGGCTTTATTTTTGCTCAAGCTGCATCGACATTCCAACGCCTGATTTCAAGGCCTGAGTTGTTGGACTTATCTCTTGAGGATCTCAGGAAAGCCTTAGCTTAGGCTCGGCCAAAGCATTTATTGCATCCTCTCTAGCTCGCTTTCTCTGATGAATCTGTCTTTGGGATTTCTTTGGTTCCTTCTTTGGAGCTTTCAGAAGAGCTGGAGTTTTCGGAAAAAGACGAGGTCCTCTCAGGGCCTGTAGCTGCGGACTGGCTTTTCTTGGAGTCGGTAATATAAAAGCCTGGGCCTTTGAATATAATACCGCTGCCCCCAAAGATTAGCCTTTTTACAGCTCCTCCGCATAGAGGGCAGGTTTTGAGAGGATCGTCATTGATAGATTGAAATGCTTCGAATGTATAGCCGCATTTCCTGCACTCATATTCATATGTAGGCATAGTTCTCACCTCTAAGAGAAAAATCAGTTTAATTTTCAGTAAAAATATCAATAATGGACATAAAGGTAAAGAGTATCTAAGCAACAAGGAACCTTGTCAAACGAAGTTTCAAAATAGCAAAGACCATTGATTGCCCTTAGATTACCCCAAGCCGCTTTCCAACTTTCTTGAATGCCTCGACAGCTTCAATTATCTGCTCTTGAGTATGAGCCGCCGATATCTGAACGCGGATTCGTGCTTTGCCTTTTGGTACAACAGGGAAGGAAAAGCCTATCACATAAATGCCTTCGGATAGAAGTTCATCGGCCATTCTATGAGCAAGTTTTTCGTCGTATAGCATTACAGGGCAGATCGGATGTTCGCCTTCTCTTATATCGAAACCCGCTTCTGCCATAAGGCTGCGAAAAAGCTTAGTGTTCGAGTCGAGCCTATCTCTAAGCTCGGAAGAGCGAGTGATAAGCTCGAGTGCTTGCAGAGTGCCACCTACAATGGCTGGTGCAAGGGTGTTCGAGAAAAGATATGGACGCCCTTTCTGTCGCATATACTCGACGATTTCCTTACAGGAAGCGATAACTCCACCCGAGGCTCCTCCGAGAGCTTTCCCAAAGGTCGTAGTTATGATATCTACCCTGCCACCGACTCCACAGTGTTCCCAAGTACCGCGTCCATCTGCTCCCATGAAACCAGTTGCATGCGAATCGTCGACCATCACAAGCGCACCATATTTTTCTGCTAAATCGCAGATTGCGTTCAGATTAGCAATGTCGCCATCCATGGAAAACACACCATCGGTTGCGATCATTATCCTGTGGCTACCTTGAGCTTCCTTAAGACAGCGTTCGAGTCCTTTTAGCGGCTTCCCTGTTTCAGGATCTTTTTCTTCGATATCCCTCATATCGGCATGCTTGTATATCCAGCGCTTTGCCTTACATAGACGTACTCCATCGATTATCGATGCATGATTCAGGCTATCGGTTATGATCGCCGATTCTTCATCGAGAAGAGGCTCAAAGACGGCTCCATTCGCATCGAAGCAAGACGAAAAAAGAATAGCATCTTCCATTCCAAGAAAATCTGCTATTCGTCGCTCGAGCTCCTTGTGTTGCGCTTGCGTCCCACATATGAAACGCACAGAAGAAAGGCCATAGCCAAATTCTTCCATAGCCCTCACAGCAGCCTTGCGGATACTTGTGTCATTTGCAAGACCCAGATAATTATTCGCGCAAAAATTAAGCACTTCTGCACCGTCTGAAACGCGAATAGTTGCTCCCTGCGGAGTAACTATAACGCGTTCATCTTTGTAGGTACCTTCGGCTTGAAGCCCTTCGAGATCCTTCGCAAGTTCATCTCTTATTCTTCCGTACATAATGACACCTCGAATTCTGTCCTCTTGTGTTCATTTTTTATGGTAGAAACCAAGGAAGCTACCGACAAGGCCTCCTATAATATGAGAAAACTGAGAAATATTGTCCTGTTTTGTAAGAGCATCCCAGATCTGGCCCCCTAAATATATGATCATGATAAGAATAAAGGTAAGCGGCACTTCTCCTTTTGAGAAATTCGTGATAGACGAAAGCACGATCATCATGAAAACCACACCAGAAGCGCCAAGAAGCACTACATTCGGGAAAAGAAAGGCATTCGAAAGCCCTGTGACAAGCGCCGTGATGAGTATGCTTATGAGCAAAAAACCCGAACCG
>JAKJFY010000011.1:6144-17718 GCA_022704665.1 Spirochaetota bacterium
GCGCTCTTCGGGTAAATATCCGGCATTGCCTTCGTTTTGCTCAGGACGGGCTAGATCGATAGGCTTATGGGCTATGTTATAATCCCCCGCTACTATCACATGTTTGCCTTTTGAACGTTCGAAGTTGCAGAAATCGAGGATTGCATCGCAAAAACGGAGTTTATAGTCGAGTCGCATTCCTGCTTCCTGGCTATTGGGGAAATAAGCACTCATTATGAGAAATCCACCATAATCGGCGATGACAGTCCTGCCCTCGATATCGAATTCGGAAATACCCAGCTTAGTCACCGAAACCGGCTCGCGAAGCACATAGATGCCTGTTCCAGAATAGCCTTTCCTCTCGGAAAAAGCCCAGAAACTACTATATCGCTTTCCATTGAATGCTATGGGGTGGCGAAGCTCATCGGTCAGTTGAGACTCCTGTAATTTTATCTCTTGGACACAGATAAAATCCGCAGCAGTGGTTTCGACCCAATCTAGAAAGCCTTTTTCAGCGCAGGCGCGAAGGCCATTTACATTCCACGAATAGCTCTTAATCATCGAGATTATCCCTCAGTTGCCTTCTGCATTGTATGCAGTATTGGCCGCAAGGCTGACTCCATATGAACTTCGCTCTCCATTGATATTTTGCGCACATTTGCGATTTATCTTCTTCAAGGTTTCATTATAGTGTCGATAAGTTTTTTCAGCTCGAGGTCTATATCGCCTTTCTCTTCTATGCAGCTCATGTCGATCTGAAAAACTCCGTCGCGGAAAACAATGGGTCCTCGCTCGGGCGGTAATAGAATCTCTTCATCCTCTTCTTGAAGCTTCGCTAGCGCACGCACGTAGCCGTCTTTTTCCTCATTTTTTGAATGGCCGTAGATATCCTCTGCAGGCATAGATCGCCAGCGAGGCTGCACATAACGGGTTATACCCAAGTTTATGCCAATGTCTTGTTCAGTTTTGGAATCCATGGGAACTTATAGGATATACCCGGAGCCTCAAGATCCGCAACTACCTATTAGGGTATCGAAGCCTTGATTGAGATCTATGATAAGAGCAGGACTATGCTTGTCAAATATTCGTAACAATCGAATAGACATGCTATACTCGCTATGTGAGCAAAAAACAATCCGCGATCTTAGAGGTGGCTACACGGTTTTCGACAGAAGTACAGAATGAACTTAGGTCTGCGATTCTCGCCATGGAAGGCAGAGAAATATTTGCAGTAGGCACGCTCGATTCTAAAGGTCTTGTAAAGAATATCGATATTTTGGCTCGAGGAACTGAAGGTGCTGTACCCGCACCTTTCCAAAACCGTTCAAAAGCACAGGTGATTATACATAACCACCCTTCTGGTATACTTTTCCCTTCGGACGCAGATATCGCTGTAGCCGCCGAAGCAAGCGCAGAAGGCATTGGTAGCTATATTGTCGATAATGAAGTTGCGCATGTACTCGTTGTCGCTGAACCAGTCAAACCCAAGACAATTCGTCCTTTAGATGCCGACCAAATCGCAGCCGTGCTCGACTCCTCTGGAAAGCTATCCCGTATCATGCCCGAATTCGAGCCACGGCTCTCACAGGTGGAAATGGCTCACGATGTGGCGGAGATCATCTCGGATGGAGGGATTCTTGTCGCCGAGGCGGGTACAGGTGTAGGAAAATCCTTTGCCTATCTTGTACCGGCTCTAGCTTGGGCTATCGGGAATAGCGAACATGTTGTGGTTTCCACTGCTACCATCAATCTCCAACAGCAAATATATAAGAAGGATTTCCCTCTTGTGAGCTCCTTGTTCAAGAAGCCTGTAAAAGCAGTCGTTGTAAAAGGACGAGGGAATTATCTGTGCAAGCGTAGACTCTATGAGGCCATCGAGGAAGATGCTCTTTTTTCCGACTCTTCGATGAAACTCAGAGAAATCCTCGAGTGGGACAACGGTGGAGGAAGCGGCGATAAGTCAGACCTCGCTCTAGCAGATGATGATCCTATATGGAGTCGCGTTTGTTCAGAAAGCGATTATTGTCTGTCCTCGCATTGCCCCTATCATGAAAAATGCCATGTAATCCATGTAAGGCTAGAAGCGGCGAGCGCACAGCTCATCATAGCTAATCATCATGTCTTGCTTGCTGACTTGGAAGCAAAACGAACTCGAGAAGGAACCATCAATACGGTTTTGCCTTCATATCAAGCACTTATTATAGATGAAGCGCACGCGCTCGAAGCAAGTGCAACAAGTCTCTTTTCTGAGACTTTTTCAAAGAGGTCCATCCAAAGGCTGCTCTCTAGGCTTTCAAGACGCAAGAAACGCCTTCAGGTGGGGGTATTGGCCTCACTCTCGAAATTGCCCGATATTCCTTCAATGCTGATTGACACTGCTAGTCTTCAAATCGAAAAAACCGAATCATCGGCCGATTCTTTCAACACTGTAGCCTCCACTTTCTTTTCGGAAAAAGAATCTAGCATTCTTGTAAAGAATTTATCTGGCATTAATCGCACTATGCTTCTATCGGCTCTGCAGAACCTCGAGAAAGATATCGCCTTTCTGGTTACTCGCCTTGGCGAGATCTCTGAGGCTATCGCTTTAGAACTGGAAGAAGAAGAAAGCGTGATGGAACTCAGAATTACACTTCGATCCTTGGAAGAAATAGCCGCCCTATTAGCTCGATTTATTACTCCAGAATCTGAGCCTGGTTCCATATTTTGGCTTCAAGTCGATAATAAGAATCCAAAGGAAGCTATGGTGATATGCAGCGCTACTCCTCTAGAGGTGGCTCCCCTACTTTCAGAACGACTTTTCAGCAAGATTCGCTGCTGCATTTGCACAAGCGCAACTCTTACGATCAACGGCTCCTTTCAATGGTGGCGGAGCCGAGTAGGATTATTGGCAACTGGAATATCAGGAGATAGATCATCGGGAGTTGAACTATCGGCTAAGGACTTGAAGCATCGACAATCCAGCCCGCCATTAGAAGAAGACTTTACACAAAACCTCAAGATTATGCAGAGAAACTATCCTTCGCCATTTCCCTATTCTAGGAATGCGATGCTCGCTATAGACACCGAAGCTCCTTCGCCAGATAGCGCTGAATTCCAGACTTACCTAAACAGCGCGGTCGCGAAACTGCTCAAGGCTTCACGTGGGCGCGCACTGGTGCTTTTTACAAGTCACAAGGCACTTCGCGACACATATGATGCTGTCTCTCCCCTATTGGAAAAAGAAGGCATATTAGCCCTTCGACAGGGGCAGAAAGATAGATATTCCTTGCTTCGAACCTTTGTCAATGACATTTCCAGCGTCCTTTTTGCGACAGAGTCCTTCTGGGAAGGTGTGGATGCGCCTGGAGAGACTCTTTCGCTAGTCATTATCACTAAACTTCCATTCCGCGTGCCAACAGACCCCATTCAATCGTCGAGAGCTGCCGCCATCGATGCTCGCGGCGGAAATTCCTTTGTGGAGATGAGTATCCCCGAGGCTGTAATTCTCTTTAAGCAAGGTTTTGGACGACTTATCCGCCACTCGCAGGATCGTGGGGTTGTTGCAGTCCTCGATGTTCGCATCTTGAAAAAGGCCTATGGAAGTCTTTTTATATCTAGCCTTCCTAGATGTAGACTCGGGATGGGGGCTCTGGACTCTGTCTGTCGCGATGTGGCAGAATTCCTTGATAATGAAAGGTAATTTATTCTATGAACGAAGTAAACAATACGATAGATGCAGAAAGGCGACGTTTCCCCTGCATTGGCCTGCTAAAGAATTCAGCCCAACAATACGAATGGGGCGATACTCAAGGGATTATACCCTTTGTGGAAGCAGAGCCAGGACCTGGCTATCCTATTGGAGAGGTTTGGATGGGGAGTCACGAAAGAGCTCCATCTAAGGTTATTTTCGATGATTCGGAATTTGCCCTCAATACGCTGATAAAACAAGATCCTGCTCACTGGCTTGGAGATAATATTTACGTAAAGTATGATGATTTGCCTTTTCTCTTCAAGGTGCTTGCGGCTGCTTCTCCTCTTTCCCTTCAAGTTCACCCAAACCTTGAACAGGCAAAGATAGGATTTGAAAGAGAGGAAACAGCTGGCATTAACCGATTGGCTCCAAATCGGACATTTAAAGACCCACACCATAAACCAGAGCTGGCTGTAGCACTGACATCATTTCAAGCCATGGCAGGATTCCGCCCAATAGAGGAAATATGCTCTCTTTTGGGCCATTCGCTCTGCGAGTCTCTCGATTTTAAAGGAAAGGATAGAAGTGAGCTCCGCAACCTTACAAAGCAACTCTTTTGCATAAGGGGTAAGGAATATCTAGCTTTCGAGACTGAATTGAATGCTCGAGCCAAACAACTAATGCATTCAGAACAAAAGACAGCTCAAGATGCTGCATATTGGGTATTAGAGCTGCAATCGCGTTATCCAGGCGATCCAGGGCAGTTTGCTCCTCTTCTTCTCGATTTGCTGGAGCTTGAACCTGGCCAGGGTTTATTTGTGCCTGCTGGTGTCATTCACTCTTATCTAAAAGGCAGTGTCCTTGAGATAATGGCCTGTTCAGACAATGTCATAAGGGCAGGCCTCACTATAAAGCATATCGATGTCGATCTTCTATGTAGCATCGTCGAGCTAGAGACGAAGCCTGTTTTACTCCTTCCCAAATATAAGCGATTCGACTGGGGAACTCTTGGCATCTACAGGACTCCGGCAAAAGAGTTCCGCCTCGAATCTATCGAAGTAAACTCCAGCGCATCCTATTCTCCGATAACCATTACGTGCAAGGGGCCAAAGATCCTTCTATGTACCGAAGGAAGCTTTCGACTTCATACTAGAGAACAACTCGAATTGGCAGCTCGTAAATCATGCTTTATCGCGGGATCCTGCGAACAGATCGAACTGAAAGGACAAGGCAAACTCTGGCTTGCTGCTGTTGGCGAGATGGATACATGAGTGCAGCTTCGCAAAAAGAACCATTGAACTCGCCCTCCAACTCCAGGGCTTATGAGTCCGATTCTATACTAACTATCTGGGTGGATGCCGATTCGCTCCCAAAAGATATCAGGCCAATGCTGATAAGAAGAGCTAAAGCAAAGAGAACTTACGATGGTATTGCGATCCTGGTGCGCTTTGTGGCAAGCCGAAACCTTCCAGAAATTCCTGAGGAGTATCTCATCCTTGTCGAGCCTAGCGAAGGAGCTGCCGATCTCTACATTGAAGCTCATGCAGAACAAAATGACATAGCCATAACCCGCGATATCCTTCTCGCAGAGCGCCTCCTAGCACGTTCTGTTCATCCCATTAATGATCGCGGTGATATTTTTACCGCGGAGAATATGGGCGAGCGGCGCTCTCTCAGAGATGCAATGGCGTTTATGCGAGATTCGGGAATTGCTCCTCCTAGCCCCAAAGGCAATTTACGAAAACCATCTGATACAAAGAGCTTTGCAGATGCTCTCGAAAAGCTCATAGTCCAAGTTGTGAGACAAAAAAGCTGCACCAAGAAAATCGACTGATGCGCTAAAACTCAGAAGTCTCTGGAGTCGATGATTTTTCTGTTTTCATTTGATTCATAGTCTCTTGTAAAGTATCAACCTGCAGAGCGGGTTCCACAGTCTCTGTTGGGGATGGCGCTGAAGATGTATCCTCGGGTACTCCTTCAGCATTCGGAGAGATGCCCTGTTCTGCAGTAATATCTTCCTCAGTATCGGATAGCTCCGATATGTCGGCGGATGGCTCTATTCCGGATGGCGGCGGTGTCTCTATGGAGACAACTGCCGCAGGCACGGCAGCCACATATCGCGCAACAAGATAAGCGTAACGTTGCCTCAAAATCAATGAGCGATAGAGGGTATCGGGTGTGTATTTTATGGGAGAAGAAAGAATTGCTATGAGGCGAGCTGCCTGATCTCGATTGATACTCGCCACACCTTTGCCATAATAGATCCGAGAAGCACGCTCGATTCCAAAGATCCCTTTGCCCCATTCTGCATAACCAAAATATAGTTCGAGAATGCGATCTTTGGAGAGGATGAGTTCGAGCTCTAGCGCTGTTATGGCTTCGAAATACTTGCGGACATAGCTCTTAGTAGGCAAAAGAAAAAGCGTGCGCGCGACCTGCATGGTGATCGTGCTTCCACCATACATCGGTTTGCCCACTTTTTCATTGAGCTCTCGTGCTCTTTTAATGGCCTCCATGTCGATGCCGTGATGTTCATAGAATTTTCCATCTTCTACCGAGATTAGCATCCTCCGTAAATACAAAGGGATTTGCGCGGTCTTTAAGGGAATGGGTTTTTGCACCTCCCAATGACTTATGGCTGAGCGATAAAGCATCAGCACTGTTGTAGGAGGATTGGCAAACTTATATGTAAATATGAGTGCGCTCGTCAGCCCTATATAGACTAGGTGTACAATGAGTATTGCCATTAAGGCTATACGGAGTATTTTCCAAACCGGCTTTCGATCTTTGCGGTTTTTCGTTCCCTTCTGTTGTTCTGTTTTTGATGACTGCGATTCAGGCTTCATAAGGTAAGAGCATTATATCACGCTACTACCTTCTTTCCTTCCTCAACTGCAGCAATATTGATCTCGATGAGCGAACGTTTATTCGAAGAGAAATAGCTTGGCAATATGGTTTCGAGGTCCTGAAGCTTAACGGCTCCCGTCACCTTGCTTAAGGCTCCCATCATGATCATGTTTGCAACGCGGACATTTCCGAGCTTGAGCGCTATCTCGTTGCATGGAATATGATAAATTCTTGCATCAGGACGCGCGGGATCTTTCTTGACGAGACTGGAATTTACACAGATGATTCCGCCTTCTTTACATACCTTCTCTCCAATTTCCACCGAGTCCTGATTCATTATGACGACTGAATCGGCAACGGTGACAATTGGACTTGTTATTTCGCTGTCCGAGACTATCACCGATGCGCGCGCTATGCCGCCTCGCTTCTCCGCTCCATAGAAGGGGAAAAAGGTCACCTTGAGGCCTTCTTTCATTGCGCAATATACCCAAAGCTGACCCATCGAAATAATGCCCTGGCCACCGAAGCCGGTCATAAATGTTTTTTCGGTCATGGAACACTCCTTTCAATGCGCCTGCGCAGAGGCTGCTGCCGTGCTGAGAGTATCTTTGATTTCACCAAGGGGATAGTAGGGAATCATGTTTTTCTCGAGCCATTCGACAGACTCCACTGGATTCATTTGCCAGTTTGTTGGGCACTGTGAGAGAATTTCGATCATCGTAAAGCCTTCACCGCGCATTTGAGCTTCGAAAGCCTTGCGTATGTACTTCTTTGTTCTTCTAATATTCACCATATTGTTCACGGCGCCTCTAGCAAGATATTTTGTCCCTTCAAGCGAAGCCAAGAGTTCGCATACCCGAATTGGATAGCCCATACCGGCATTTATGGGATCACGGCCTTCTGGCGCCGTTGTAGCATGCTGCCCAACAAGGGTTGTCGGAGCCATCTGCCCTCCTGTCATGCCATAGATTGCGTTGTTTACGAAGATCGTAGTGAATTTTTCGGCGCGATTAGCCGCATGGATGATTTCGGCTGTTCCAATGGCTGCAAGATCGCCATCACCTTGATAGCAGATTACAAGATGGTCGGGCAACATTCGCTTTATGCCCGTTGAAGCAGCGGGCGTTCTGCCATGCGCGGGCTGAACCGAGTCAAAATCGAAGTACATATCGGCATAAATAGAACAGCCAACCGGATTCGTTATGATCGCCTTAGTCTGCAATCCCATTTCATCTACAACCTCGGCGATGATTCTATGGATCACCCCATGACCACAGCCAGGGCAGTATTTTGTCTGTATCGACTTGAGGCTCTTTGGATGCTTATAAACAATTTCCATAATAAATTCCTCCCCTCACTTGCCCGAAAGTCGTAGCGCTTCGGCGAATACTTCTTCCTGACTGGGTATATTCCCGCCACAGCGCCCATAGAAGTACACAGGAGCTTTTCCTCTGACTGCGAGCCGGACATCCTCGATCATCTGCCCCATGCTCATCTCGACACAAAGGAAGCGTTTGCCTTGCTCTGCTAGTCTATAAAGCTGCTCATAAGGGAATGGCCAGAGTGTAATTGGCCGGAAAAGGCCAACCTTCATCCCCTTGGCCCGAGCCATTTGCAAAGCCCCGTGGGAAACGCGCGCTGAAGTCCCATATGCCACAAAGACTATATCAGCATCCTCGACTTCAACTTCCTCATAACGAATTAGTTCCTTTTTTATCTGTGCATAGCGTTCGAATCGCTTTCGATTGAGGGCTTCGAGCTCGTCTGGTATAAGATTTATGCTTGATATATGATTATAAGGCCTTCCCATTTCCACCGAGTGCCCGACAGCCCAAGGTTTACGCGGCAGATTGGCTGGATCTAAAGGCTCTGGGAGCACTACCCCTTCCATCATCTGACCAATTAGTCCATCCGCGAGGATAAGCACTGGCATTCGCCATTTCTCAGCAAGCCCGAAAGCCTCGTAAGTTAGATCCGAAGCTTCCTGCACGCCCTTGGGAGCGAGGACGATCGTATAGTAGTCCCCATGCCCACCACCTCGCGTTGCCTGGAAATAGTCGCCTTGGGCGGGCGATATACCGCCTAAGCCAGGACCCGCGCGCGCCACGTTTATGACCACCGCTGGCAAGTCAGCTCCGCAGAGGTACGAAATGCCTTCTTGTTTGAGCGAAACACCTGGGCTAGAAGAGCTTGTCATCGCCCGAACGCCTGTCGAAGCCGCGCCATATACCATGTTGATCGCCGCAAGTTCGGACTCAGCCTGAATGAACGTTCGGCCTCTTGCTAGCATGTGCCTAGCCATATAGGCGGTAAGCTCGTTCTGCGGGGTTATGGGATAACCAAAATAGGCGCGGCACCCCGCTCGCACCGCCGCCTCGCCTATCGCTTCATTGCCTTTCATAAGGCGAATTTGTTCAGCCATATCCTTCTCCCTCAGAGTTTGTACACGGTAATTGCCACATCGGGGCAGACATCATAGCAGTTGCCACATGCTATGCATTTTTCTTGCGCGACCACCCTGGAAGGGAAATATCCCCAGGAGTTCGGCTCGCTATCGACACCGAGGACTTTTGTCGGACAAGCGCGGATGCAAAGGAGGCAGCCTTTGCATTGCTCCCTATCGATCTCTATAGATCCTTTTATCGCCATTAGATACTCCTTATATTCAAGCCTGAGAACCCCTGCCTCCCAAAAGAGATGCTAGGGCAATCGAGGCCAGTTTGGTCTCTGCGTCATCAGCACGGCTCGTGAGAACTAGGGGCGCGGAAGCACCCATTATCACGGCTGCTCCTTTAGCTCCTGCGAGGTGCAATAGGCATTTATAGAGGATATTTCCAGCCTCGATGTCTGGCGTGACAAGGATATCTGCATCGCCTGCAACTTCTGATCTTATCTTCTTGATCCGCACACTTTCGGGGCTTATCGAATTGTCGAATGCCAGAGGACCATCGATAATGCAATTCTTGATCTGGTCGCGCCGATTCATCTGCGTAAGGATTGCGGCTGTTGCAGTGCAGGGCATTTTGTCAGGGTTGACTTTTTCGACAGCTGCCAGCAGGGCGACCTTTGGATTATCTACTCCTAGAATCTTCATTACTTTTACTGCTGAATTGATCATGTCGATAAAAGTAGGAAGATCAGGCGCGATATTGAGGGCTACATCAGTAATAGCAAAGAGTTTGTGGTAGGTCGGCACTTCCATGACTGCCACATGGCATGCAATCTTACCAGCATTAAGGCCCGTCTCTTTGTTGAGAGCAGCTCTAAGATAGAGGCTGGAGTCTATAATACCCTTCATTAGAAATTCCGCTTCTCCGGAGCGAATAAGAGCAACTGATCTTGCGGCAGCTTTTTCGGGATCATTTTCCTCGATGATACTGAAAGGTGATATATCCACCCCTTTCCCTTCATTGGCTTCTTTTGCGGCTTCTTCGATAGCCCTGGGATTGCCCACCAGAATAGGCTCGCCTATTCCTTCGCGGTAAGCATCTGTAACAGCTTCAAGTACAGTCGCTTCTTGCGCACAAGCAACCGAGAATTTTCGCTTGCCGATCTTCCGAGCCTCTTCGATTATATCTGATATATGGTTCATGGCACATACTCCTTTATCTCTACTTCTCCTGCAAGTGCCATTTGGCCTGCTATTGCTAAAGCCTCAAGTTCACCTTCTCCTGGATACACCACTACTGGCGCAATAAACGAAACCATCTGGCTAATTCTCTCGGTGAGCTCTTTCCAGAACGCGATACCCCCAGTCAATATAATTGCATCGACCTTTCCTTCGACAATTGGTGCAAGAGAACCTATATACTTACCTACTTGATATACAAAAGCCTGGAAATAGAAGTCCGCTTCTTTATTTCCCTGGTTGCGCATATGCTCGATATCGCGCATATTGTTGGTACCGAGAAAACTCACCATACCCCCTTTTCCAGTTATCATCTTGAGTACTTCTTGGAGAGTATATTGTCCAGAAAAGCATAGTCTCGCCAGGTCTCCCGCAGGCAGAGTTCCAGAGCGTTCCGGAGAAAATGGTCCTTCTCCGCTTAGCGCTTGATTTACATCGATAACTCTGCCTTTCCTGTGCAAACCTACAGAAATACCTCCCCCCAGGTGAGCTACGATAAGTGTAATATCTTCATAGTTAATACCGCGCTCTTTTGCAAATCTACGCGCTACTGCCTTTTGGTTTAACGCATGAAAAATGCTGATTCGTTTAAATAACTTATGCCCTGATACGCGCGCAACATCCTCGAGCTCATCGACGACTACAGGATCCGCAATAAAGGCGGGAATTCCAAACTCTCTAGCAAAAGTATCCGCTATAAGAGCCCCCAGGTTCGATGCATGCTCGCCATACTTAGCAGCGAGCAAATCAGCCTTCATACCCTCGTTTATTCTGTATATTCCGCCAGGAATTGGATGCAGAAGCCCTCCTCGTCCAACTACCGCATTGAGCGATGACATGTCGAAATTTCTCGCCTTGAGTGCTTCTTGAATCGCCTTCTCTCTAAATTCGTACTGTGATGCGATAGTAGAAAAACGTGAGAGTTCTTCCGCAGAATGGTTCAGCGTCTGATCGAAAATACACCTGTCTCCACGAAAAACCGCAAATTTCGTGCTAGTAGATCCAGGGTTTATGACAAGAACGACGGATTGCATTCAGTTTCTCCTGAATGAAAGGCAGTAGCTTCAAGTATACCATTTGTCCAAGGAAACGCAAGAGGAAATCTGCAAAAGATGAAAGGGCATTTCAATTATCGAAACGGTATTTGATCACTTCAAAGATGAGCCAACCCACATTAGAAAAGAATTCAAATAGGAAAATCAAAGAGGCTGCCCTTATTTAAGGACAGCCTCTTTTCAAGAACATATGTGCGGCGCGATTATTTACGGGTCTTATGGCGATTCAGTCTTCTTTTCTTTTTTCTCTTGTGCGTCGCTATCTTTTGGAGCTTTCGCTTTCTACCACAGGGCACCTTTTCTCTCCTTGGAAACGATTACTGCAGAATCATTAAAGGTACTGCCGCATATGTGCGCATACTACACAGAGGAAACACGACCGTCAATAGCCTGGC
>JAKJFY010000011.1:18293-48890 GCA_022704665.1 Spirochaetota bacterium
CTTGTGCCAATTACTAGGATCTTCCGGAATTTTTCTCGCTGAAGAGCTTTTGCCACCTGATCTCGATGTTCTCGATCGTCGAAAAGTGCAGTTTTAACGGCACCAAGATAAGTAGGATCTTTTTTTGCCGAGCGGCCTGCAAGAATCTGATCACCACGTATTAAAAGGCCATCATCTATTATGAGTTCTATGCCATATTTTTGCGCTACGAGCTTTGCGCGGAAACTCTTGCCTGTCCCCGAAGGACCAACAAGAGCATAAGTTTTTACACCGCGAATAAAAAATATAAAATGCTTAAAGATACCGAACATTCCAATAATCAATATATCTCCAGAGGCAATCAAGGTAAATAAGCATTTTCCCTGACCTAACAGAAGTTAGCTGTTTTATGACTCTATTGCAATGTTGTCTATCAATGGCATTATCATTATCAGAATCGAGAAAAACAGCTACAATATTGCCAGGAGCAAAACATGTCATTGATTAGCCACCCATTTCTTGGTTTACCTATTGGGGACCCGGGGAAGATACCTCTCTCTAGAGAAAAGCTCCCCACCTCTAAAGATGTTAGACTAGCTGCTCAAGAACTAATTCTGTCTGCCTCAGGATGGCGAAAGATCTTCGCTAAACCCGAGATTACCGCGGGGTATGCCTCTTGGGATTATGAGCAGCTACCAGATAACTCTCTTTCGCCACTTCTAGCCCCTGCGGATATAGTAATAGTGGCGGGAATGGCAATAGTCTTTTCTTCATTTATTAAAGAACATTGTAGACCCTACAAGCCTATTGTGCTCCTAGGTATCGACACAAGGCGCACGAGCCCTACTATCGCTGACATTTTTGCTCGAGTGCTTATTGGAGAAGGATGTGAGGTTCGCTATCTGTTTATAGTTCCAATTCCAGAAATCACGGCATATGCTGCTCAAACTACGGCTTTAGATGTGGACCATGAATTCCACTCAGATGGATTTGTATATATCTCGGCTAGCCACAATCCTCCTGGATATAATGGTGTCAAATTTGGCCTTGGTGGAGGTGTGCTGAAAAGCGAACAGGTAAAACCACTTATCTCAGAGCTAAAGGTTTTTTTATCAGATCCTGAATCTTCACAGCTAGCGTTTATAGCACTTGAAAAGGCCGACGCTCGAGCTTTGACAAAATGCTATGAGAATGTTGCCCACTGGAAACGTTATTCGCAATCGGCTTATATGCTTTTTGCACATAGTGTCTTCACCGACGAAGAGACAACCGAGGCTCAAGAAAGAATACTTTTGGAAATCGCAAATGCTTGCGAAAAGCGGCCTTTTGGTATAATTGCGGAGCTCAATGGGTCTGCGCGAACACAGAGCATCGATTTGGATTGGCTCTCTGCTCTCGGAGCCGAATCTAAAGCGCTAAATATGGAACCCGGCATCTTTGCTCATAGAATCGTGCCTGAAAACGAATCGCTTGATGATTGCATAAAAGCTTTACAATCTGCCCACGAAAAAAACGCAGCCTATGCTCTTGGCTATGTACCAGATTGCGATGGAGATAGAGGCAATCTTGTGTATTATAGCAATAGGCTTAGAGAAGCGATCCCTTTGGAAGCCCAGCAGGTCTTTGCCTTGGCCTGCCTATCCGAGCTAGCTTATCTAAAATGGAAAGGCGAAACAAACCGAATCGCTATCGTCGTCAATGATGCAACAAGTATGCGCATTGAAGCCATAGCAGAAGTCTTCGGCGCAAAAGTCTTTAGAACCGAAACAGGCGAAGCCAATGTAGTCTGTCGCGCGGAAAGGCTTAGATTGGAAGGATGGACGGTTCGCATTCTTGGGGAAGGCTCGAATGGAGGCAATATTACTCATCCTTCAAAGGTACGCGATCCACTATCCACTATTGGCTCTATGATTCGATTATTAAGGCTTGGCGATGCTCAGAAAAATGAAACCTGTTTTAATCTTTGGCTTGAGGCAATTGGCAGCCCCGAACGCTACCAGCCTAACTATGATCTCGAAGATGTTATAGAAAGTCTACCACAATGGATTACTACGAGCGCCTTCGAACCTAATGCTGCGCTAAAAATTCGTACCATAGATAAGATCGAACTTAAAAATACCTACCAAAGACTTTTTCTGGAGGATTGGCCAAAAATACAGCCAGAACTAGAGCAAAGGTTCGACATCGTCTCATGGAGGGCCTTCGCCTCTCTTGGATCTGATGAATGGGAAATTGGATCAGACTTTGGCGCTTCCAAGAATGGAGGTCTTAGAATCGTACTTTACAATAAGGCAGGCGAACCTAAAGCATTCCTATGGATGCGAGCTTCAGGGACAGAGCCCGTATTCCGTATTTTGGTAGATATAAGAGGTGGAACATACGCCGACGAAGCTTGGCTGCGCACATGGCACAAAGGATTGGTCGCTAAGGCCGATATGCTTGCCGCGCCTTAGCAAAATAATGTAGGATAGTTCCATATAAAAGGAGTTCTAATGGGTATCCGCGGCGAACTGTTCTCTACAAGATTCATCTGTGAGGGAAGGACTTATTTTTTTAATGTAAAAGAAAATAGAAATGGCGACATTTTTCTGTCCATTGTAGAGAGCAAACCTACTGAGACAGAAACCTTCGATAGGCGATCAATCGTAATATTCCAAGAAAATATGGAAGGCTTCATGCGAGCAATGAGAACCGCGGCTGGCTATATGGAAAAAGCTAGTCAAAGGCCAAAACCAGATAGAACGGCAATACAGTCTTCTCGGCCTAGGCAGGAGCCTCGACAGACTCGCCAGGGATTGAAGGAAAGCTCTTCGCAAGCTCCTCGTCGATTTGTTATTAGAAAGAAACCTCATTCTTCGGGAGATTCCAGAGAGTCAAAAAGCGGTGCATCAGATTGAATCAATAAGTGAAAACCTTTCCGATGAAATCGCGATGGGCCAAAGCGCTCTATGGCAGCGCGATGCGCTTTAGTTGGATATCCCTTATTGTTTTTGAACCCATACTCGGGCATGATGCCATCGAGACAGTCCATCATGTGATCTCTGGCTACCTTTGAGAGTATAGAAGCGGCCATTACTGCAGGGATCAAGCCATCTGCTTTAGCCATGGTCGCTGCTTCGATATTTGTCCCATTCATGCTCAGAGATGGAGCAAATAATCCATCGACCACAACGAGAGCCGGAAGATGCGAAAGCCCTCCAAAAGCCCTTTCCATGGCACGCAAACTCGCCATAAGAATGTTGTACTTCTCGATTTCTTCCACAGTAGCCCATCCCACTGCCCAGTCAAGCGCTTGCGCTACAATCATGCAATAAGCCTCTTCGCGGCGGCGAGCGCTCATCCTCTTAGAATCATCGAGCATCGCGATGGGAAAGCCTTTTGGCAGAATGACCGCGGCCGCAGTAACAGGACCCGCAAGCGGGCCTCGCCCTGCCTCATCTAGACCACATACAAGGTCAATCGGGATTTTGAGCACTGAATCAAGCGTACAAAAATTCATCGATTTTTTCATCGATACCTCTCATCTATTCATCGATAAGCCTGCCCTCTCTGCTCATCGATATAGCTGGCAGCCGATCGAGCCGCAATTGCCCCATCGGCGGCCGCTGTGACAATTTGTCTGAATGGAGTTGCTCTCACATCGCCTGCGGCAAATAGACCTGTAATGCTTGTCTGCATGTTACAATTGGTTATGATATAACCTGATTCATCGAACTGTACAGCCATATCCTTAAGAAAGCCTGTTTGAGGTGTAGAGCCAATGAATATGAATATGCCATCGAAGGGATCTTCGGTCAATTCATACGAAAGGGTGTTTTCCAAGACAACAGAGCGGACCTTGGAGTCGCCTTTGATCTCTTTCGCAACGGTATTGAAGAGTACTTTAATCGAAGGATTGGAGAGAACTCGGTTAGCGAGAGCTTTTTGAGCTCTGAACCGATCTCGACGATGGATCATTACAATCTTATCCGAAAGCTTGGAGAGATAGATCGCTTCGTCGCAGGCAGAATCGCCTCCACCCACCACAAGAATACGCTTGCCCTTGAAGAATGGCCCATCGCAAGTAGCACAATAAGAAACACCTTTGCCTATAAATTCCTGTTCCCCAGGAATACCAAGCTGCCTATGTCTTGCACCCGTAGCTATAAGAACGGTGAGACTCTCCAGAGGCCCGACACTTGTCTCGATTATAAAGCGCTTTTCCGCTTTTCTCACCGATAATGCGCTTGCTTCAATAAAAGAGCTGCCGAATTGCTCCGCCTGCCTGTGCATGCGCTCAGCAAGTTCAAAGCCACTGATAGGCTCTAGAATACCAGGATAATTTTCCAATTTATCTATAAAAAGAGCCTGACCTCCAGGAGCTAGTTCTTCGATTACAATTGTATTTAGGTTAGCACGGGCTCCATATTGAGCGGCAGAGAGTCCTGCTGCACCTGCTCCAATAACTGCAAAATCATAAATCTGACCCATCAAGCTCTCCTCTATGTATATAATATAATCATTTTTATATATTATATAGTACGCATTTAAGACTTAGTTTCTACAATGAGCTGGCAAAAATTTTCGCCATCCGCTGTCTTGGGTATTTGAAATTTTGCATGGGCTTGTTTTAGCAATGCTTGTAAGACAATAGAGTCTGCATTCTCAAGAATCCCCACCCCATTTATCTCAATGATCTGCATGCCATTTTGCTTATGCACAAAAGAAAGATGAACCTCAACCTTTTCGCGTCTATCATAGCTAGCCTTATAGGCGCCTTCCAAAAGATATAGCAAGGCTAACGAAAGAGGAACAAGAAGATCTGGATCTAGTGGATAATCCTCGACAGACACTCTAATGTGCACTGTGGACCCTACTCTTTCTAGAGCTTCTTCCGCGAAATGGCAGAATTGTCCAAAAAAGTCCCTCGCAGACAATCGATCGACTCTTTCTGATTGATAGAGAGCTTCATGGACAAGCGCAATGCTTTTTATCTGCGTTTCTAGGTCTCTCAATACCTCGATAGCCGCTATAGATTGAGCGTCGATCTGCTTTAAGTGAGCCAAGCTAGCCACCAATTGCAGATTTGACTTTATTCTATGATGGATTTCACGCAAAAGCCTCTCTTTAGCAGCCAGTGATTCCTCCAGGCTTTCTTGATAGAGATGCATTGCGCTAATATCGTGAATAACACCGATAGTCTGAAGTTTTTTGCCAACCACATCCGAGAAGAGTGGCACATCGAAGGCTTGTTCTCCATAAGCATTAACCATTGCATAGATTACATGGCCATCTTTATGCAGAAGTCTCACTTCGAGTTCTCTTGTCATGCGCGAACCCGATCTTCGCTCATCGAAGAGTTTTGGAGGATTTGCAGGCATTATATTGTTTTGCCTTATTTTCTGCACAACAAGATCTCGCGAGATATTTGGCCTATCTTCTGGATGAATAATGGAGCCGAAATGTTGTCCAATCAACTCTGAAGGCAGATAGCCCAGCAACCCAACTGACTCATTTAGATATAGAAAATAACCTTGTTCGTCCAGAACATATACAATATCCGGAAGAGATGATAGCAGTGTTCGCAATTGACTTTGCGCGGCTGCTATAGTGTTTTTAGACGAAAGGATACTATCCATCTTTGCAAAAAGCTTATAGACAGCACATTTGATTGTAGAGTTAGATGCGTTTTTGGGCAAAACTCGTAGAAGAGTACAATTCGAAAACTGCTCTAAAGAATATTTGGCATATTCAGCCTGCTGGGGCTCTCCTATGGCTTTTTCGATAAGTACCAAGGCAATCGAGGAGTCAAGAATAGTTTGGATTTCTCTTTCATTGAGCAGCTCCATCTCGGCGACAATACAATCGAATTGTCGAGAAATCTCATCAGAATATCCGCTCAAAATAGTGACATGAGTGCCACATTGTCTAAGCGATCTAGCGAGTTTTTCTGCCCTGCTATATATCGAGAAAAAGACCCCAACAGATTTGGCAGAAGATTCACTCATTCTTTCATAGTAAAAAAGGGCTATTGCCGCGTCAATAGACAAAAATGCAGCATGCTTGCCTTTACATTGAATCTTCGTGCACCCACATAGCACATAGAAAAAAAATATAAAACGATGCTAGTATGTGGCATGGCCTTTAGTTTTCATACCCACACACTGTTTTGCGATGGAAAAGCAGATGCAGCTACAATGGCTCGCACCGCATTCGAACATCAATACACTCATCTCGGGTTTTCCGCCCATGCACCAATTTCCTTCGAAACAGATTGCAATTTGCCCTGGTGTAAGGCTGATTCCTATGTCTCTGCTATCCATTCTTTAGCACGGGAATATGCGCCAAAGGGTATGAAGATATTCTTGGGTCTAGAGACCGAATACGCACCTGGAATAGCAATGCCTAACGACCCAGCTTACGAGCCTATGCATCTTGATTACCGAATAGGATCAGTTCACTATGTCACCGTTCCAGGCGAATATCCATTTACCGTTGATGAACCAGAAGAGCAATTTGCCCTACATGTCCAAGATTGGGCACCAGATGGCGATTATCGCAAAATCTGGAAGCGATATTGGCGGCATATTTCTGAAATGATAGAAGCTGGTGGATTCGATATAATAGGGCATTTCGACTTAGTAAAGAAAAACAATATCGCTGGACGCTGGTTCGATGAAGAAAATCGAGCTTATGTGGATGCCGCATTCCAAGCTTTGGACCTTGCTGCTGAAAAAGATTATCTCGCGGAAATAAATACTGGAGGTATTGCACGAAGCAAGCGCGGCGAGCCCTATCCGTCAGTCTTCATCCTTAAAAGAATGCAGGAAAAAGGCATAAGAATTACCATTGGAGATGATGCACATGCGCCTTCGCATATTGGTGCATATCAGCTCAAAGCCTTGGAAATCGCAGAGATAGCAGGATATAAATCGCTGTGGTATATGGATGCTCCTGGTATTTGGAAAGAAGTCGCCCTAGGGTCCATGAAAACTCAGCGTCGATAGATCAGCGGTTCTTTCGCTCGTCGCTTTTTTGGCACTCGACGCAGAGTACCGCATAGGGAATAGCCTCTAGACGCTCATCTGGAATTTTCTTGCCACACTTTGCGCAAAAGCCATAGCGACCCTGGTTGATTCGAAGGAGTGCTGATTCTATTGCTCGGTAGCGCTTTAGATCTTGAGAACTCAAGGCTTCAATCATGATTCTATCGATATCATCAGATGCGATATCGGCTGAATCTTTAGGATCGGTCTCGGAAAGGGCTTTTCTGAGCTCCTTATTCGATTCAGCGATTGTATTCAAAATCTCTTGTCTCTGGGCTAGCAAGAGTTTCTTCATTTTTTCGATGAAGGCATTCTCCATCTCTCTCCCCCTCATCAGTTGCTGGCAATAGCAAATAACCATTATGCAGTGGATGGGCACAATGCATCACATTGCTAAAAATGTCAAGATATATGTAGAGATGTCCTCATGTTGACATTCTATGCATTGGTTCATACTATTTCATTCGCATTGCGGCTGCAAGAGTTTTCTTTTGTGGCCTTTGCGCAAGCCGTAGTCTTGCAAAGAAAGGATGGAAATTCCCTCAATGATGGGCTGACATCCTGAAACCTTATTATCAAGGAGTATATGTGACTAAAGAAGAAGCTATTGAGGTAGAAGGCATCGTAAAAGAGGCTCTTCCTAACACGATGTTTCGCGTAGAATTAGCAAATGGACACATTATTCTTGCGCACCTCTCCGGGAAAATGCGCAAGCACTATATCAGAATTGTGCCAGGCGATAAAGTAAAAGTTGGCCTCTCGCCATACGATTTGAACCGAGGACGAATTATTTATCGCGAGAAATAGGAGGTCGAATGCGGACCCAGGTAGCACCCTTGCCACCATGCCGACTGTCTGCAAAATCAAATTCTCCTGCCTGTGGATTCTTTTCCAGCTCTTCCCGAACTATACGTATTAGAACCTGATCCTCATGTGAATGATTTCCCTTTCCATGTATAATGCTCACTTTTTCAAGGCCTCTGGCTGCACTATTAGCGATAAAGGTTTGGATCATCTGACGAGCTTCTTCCGCATACAATCCGTGGAGATCTAGTTCATCTTGAGGAAGCATGCGCTTAAACCTGGAGTAGGCAAAAATAGAATCCAATCTGTCACCTGGTTCTGAATCCTCTTTAGTTTTATCTTTGTCGATGGGCTCATGAATCTCGAGCCATCGCTCTAGCGTCTGCGATACGCTGTCATCGCTTACCTCTTGATAGCTACTGTTCGATGAGAGGGGCTTTTTACAAGGCATAGACTGCTCCTCATACTCTATGGTGATTAATTTAGACTCTTCTTCGAGTGTATACATAGCACAAGATTGAATTTATTTCAGGGGGCTAATATGAGGATTTCGAGTTTATACAAGAAGCGTGCAACACTATTCTCATGACCTGCCTTGCTATACCGAGAATCGACGATTATGATCGTGAGCAGGGTTACCATTCATGATTCTCAACCGACGATACTCTCCGACAAATTTCAAGTTCTTCACATGGCTTTTAAGGTCTACCTATGGAAATTGGCTCAAGTGGAAATATCGGATTGTTGCAATAAATACTGAACTCTTTGAAGAACTTAAGCCTCCATTCATTATGGTAGGAAATCATACGACGCTTCTTGATCCCTTCATCGCCAGCACTTTTGTGCCTTTCCCCATACACTGGGTTGCTAGCGACGGCAATATGAGAAATCCGATCATGCG
The DNA here is from genome assembly GCA_022704665.1 of Spirochaetota bacterium. Lineage (GTDB taxonomy): Bacteria > Spirochaetota > Spirochaetia > Treponematales > Rectinemataceae > Rectinema. The sequence continues at coordinate 27,003 of JAKJFY010000011.1, forward strand.
TTTTATGCTGATCAAGCTTGTAGGAAGTATTCCAAAATCAAAAGCTATACCAGATATCGAGACTGTCAATTGGATCGTAGATTTAGTAAAGAATAAGCGTAGTGTAGTCGGAATGTACCCCGAAGGTCAGAGCACTTGGACAGGCACCGCCTTTCCAGTTTTTCTTTCTAGTGCAAAGCTGCTGCGCTTATTGCGAGTCCCTGTAGTATTGGCAAAGACAAATGGTGGATATCTTGCAAAACCTCGATGGTCTCATGTTCGACGGCAAGGAAAAGTTGAAGTCTCGTTTTCGCTTCTGTTTAGACCGGAACAGCTACAGGTAATGGGACTCTCGACCATAGATCGATTGCTCAACAATGCGCTTTGTTATGATGATTCGGCTTGGTGTAAGCACAAAGGCATCCAATTCAAAAGCACAAAAGGCGCAGAGAGCCTTGAACTAGCGCTATACATTTGTCCTCGTTGCGGAGAAAGGGCTTCTATGAGCAGCGCGGGCAATCTATTTACCTGCAAACAGTGCGGATTTGCCGTAGAATATCAATACGATGGTTCATTCTTGCTTCGCTCTGAAGGCAATCAAGGAAGCTATCTACCGCCGTTCGACGAGGATCCTTTTCTCGACTCAATCGTAAGCTGGAATAGTTTCCAGAGTAGGCTTTTATATCAATACCTCTCGGGCCTGGAGAGAGTAAACCTTGAAGCTCCATTCTTTTTCGACCAGCCAGTCAAGCTAAAGCGTGGAAAACGCATGGATAGTATGGAGACTTTGCTCATAGGGCGTATCGAACTCTATATGGACCGTCTCGAATTCCATGACACTCGAAATGCCAAACTCAAATCAATCGTTTTTCCTATGGAGCAAATCGACGGAGAAGGCGTGCTAAAGTGGAATTTCTTCGAGTTCTATCATAGCATGAATGTCTATCGCGTAGTCTTCAAAGACCAAAAAGCATCAGGCAGAAAATATTCCGACGCCATTAGTGTGTTGCATCAAATCTCTGAGTCTCATTTTCCTGGGCGATAAAAATTGACCCTAGGCGCGGCAAATCGCCTTTTTCTCGCGAGAATCCAATACACTACTGACACAAATAGCAAATAGGCTGCAGCTATTACCATGAAAATCCAATATGGAACCATAGATCCGCTCGTATAGGCCTTTGCTGGCAAATTGATAGCGAGAATGAATGGTATGGCCAGCACGAAGGTCAGGCCAGCTGAAAGCATATAGTCTGAGGTTACCTTTGTCTTGAATTCAGGATCCATGACCCTTAGAAGAGCCAAACCAGTAGAAAGCGTGCCGGTAGAAACCCCGTAGAGCATAAGCATTCGCTCGAATCTAAAATCTCGGAAAATCCGCGAACTCACCCATGGAATCGTGTAGTACACCATGAATCCACACAATGTAGACATAAGGAGAATCGGAAACCAGTATTTCCCGACAAATACCAAGGAAATAGCAGCAAGTGCACCAGCAACCATATAATCGACTGAAGTACCTGAAATCCTAGATAGGGCATCGTCGTCGAGCACATATCCCACTTTGAGCAGATCCATTATTTTTCTGACTAATATAGCTATGATGGCTGAAAAGATAAAATTAATGCCCCAAAGATTGGTTGCAAGCTCTGCTCCAGCTTTTCCTGCGAATCCAAGCAGGAAGGATATCCCTTTTAAGGCTAGATAGCTGAGCAGGTAGACAAACACGACGACTGCAAAATGAAAACTAAAGGAATCAATAGCTTCAGAATCTGTGGTTAGCCGCTCTCCAACTGGTTTTTCGGTACCCTTTGGAACTATGCCAGTTAGCAAAGCCTTATCAGACATGATACTAACTTGCTCTAACTTCATCCAACCTAAACGTATGCCTTTGTGGATTAGAAGCATTCCTCCAAAACATGCCCAGAGATAGCCGATTGCCGCAAAGGTAAGCCCAACGGTTGCCCCTCCCTCAAAACCCATGGACTCCCAGCCTTTTCCTATGGCGTAGGCCTGCCCAGGGCCAAGGGCAAAACCCAGGGGAAGATGCAAGCCAAATGCAGGGTGAATATTCGGCAAGAAGAATAAGGTGAGAACAAGGCCAAGAAGCCCTTGTGAAGCATATCCAAAAAGAATGACTGCTGACATGCCAAGCACGCTTCCATTTGAACGAGAACCTTTGATCTTGGGCGGCGAAGAACGAAGAGACATACTTATAAAAGAAAGGTTGAGCAAATGATAGACAAGATCTCCAAGCCTGTTCGTCCCATAGCCGATGGCTGGCATAAGATAGTTATACAAAGGCAAAAGCAGAAAACCAGCCGTCAAAGCATTTGGCACAAGATACTTCTGCAGAAAACGAATCTTAGACCTCAAAAAAGTAGCTATCACTAGGGCAAAGGAAATAAGCCCTGCATCTATAACGATTTTCCAACTGAAATCCATGATCCGCTCCTATATATCGACAAGTGTAGGATGAATTGCAAGCAAAATCAAATAATAAAGAGATCAGGCCTTAGAAAAACCCCCAGCTATGAAGCTGTCTATCAAATAACGAGCAATACTTCCTTTCAATGGAAGCTCTGGCAGATCATCGGCCCTATACCAGGCGATATGATCGATTTCATTCCTATCCGGCCGTGCTTCGCCAAATGCCCATTCCGCCATGAATCCAATCATGAGAGAATCTGGGAATGGCCATGGTTGAGAACGCACATAGCGCAGGTTTTTCACTTCTATTCCTGCTTCTTCGCGTATCTCTCGAATGGCTGCTTCTTCGAGCGTCTCTCCAATCTCCACAAAGCCTGCAATTAAGCTGTGCCTATTACGGGGAAATCGTACATTATGCCCTAATAGAATCGAATTCTCCCTGCGCACAAGCACTATTACTGCGGGCGACATTCGAGGAAAGAAAATTCTCTTGCAGCGCGGACAGAATCTTGCGGCATATGCATTATCATCGAGCCGCTCCTTAACCTCTTCGTTTTCTTTTGCATCGACAAGAGGGTATCCGCAGGCTCCGCAGAATCGCGAGACGGATGCCCATTGACTATGTGCTTTGGCCATGAGCATGAATCGACTAAACTCTGAAGGATAAGAGACGACAAGTTCACGGACAGGAAATGGAATGGCTTCGCCCAAACCTAATCTCTTGAGCATGATATCATCATTTTCTTGAATCTGGATCGCTCCATATTTCTTTTCATCAAATTCAAAAGCTGAATAGGAATAGCGATCCGATGTAAAAGAGAATAGATCAGGTGGCATCTGATAGAATGGCCAACATACGGCTTCAGGTCTTGTCGATATGGTGAGAGAAGGATCATCGAGAAAGCGCATATTATCGGCGTTATGCTGAGGAATGAGGCAGTCCTGTCCCTGAAAAACGACAAAACTATCTGGAAATATGGTCATGTTCTATGCCTAAGTACTGTCTCTTCGATTATCTGAAGTTGTGAACGGTACAACCCAGTGATGTTGGTTCCATAATCTGCAACTAGTCTTAGCATATCCCGCGGATGGAGATCCTCATCGCTGCCGTTTATGCGGTCACCGGCATCGCCCAGCCCTGGCATGATATAAGCACGTTCGTTGAGGCTTGGATCCATCCATAGAGTATATACTGTTATGTTATCGATGGCCCGAATCACACGAAGAGTCCCTTTCAGCGCACTTATTACATTGAAAAACTTTATTGAAGCCGGTCTTACTCCCTGTTCAAGAAGATATTTCACAACGGTGACAAGAGAACCGCCTGTTGCATTCATTGGATCTGCAAAGAGCAGATGCTTGCCATCCAGCTTAGAAAGTTCAAAATATGAATGGTCGAGATCTAGCACATATTCCATAGTGTTTTCACTCTTGCTCTCATCGCGCTTGATCTTGAAAAGCGCAAAAGGAGTAAGATAAGCAGTTGAAGAATACTCCTGAATTTCCTTGGAGAGTATCATCGATGGCAGCAGAGCACCCCTCAACATGACACACATGACCGTATCGTGCACAGCGCTATCTACATTAGGTATTTTATGTACAGCATAGTTCTGTACAGGAATAGTAACGGGCGTGCGCACAATAAGGTAGTTCTTATTGGTCTTGCCCGCTACACCAAAAGCCAGTGTAAATAAAAGCTCGAAAGCTCGCTGAATGTAGTAGACGAACTCCTGATGCCCGGTATTCACATCTCGCAACTTGGCAATCAATCGTGAAACTTCACCGTGAGTCTCCTGAGGAGACACAAAGGAATAGACTTGAATGCGCGGCTCCGATGCGCAGATCTCTTGCATTAGTTTGCCCATCTGATTGTAGAGCTCTATTAAAACAATTTCCTCATGGCGTTTCTGTGCTTCCGAGGCACTGTTGGAAAGAATATTGAAAGAGGCCATTGCCTGCTCATAGAGCTCATTCATCCGCGAAAGGTATTGGAGATCGCTCTCCATAAGGTAACCATCGAGATCCGTAGCTTTCAAGATAATCTTATTCACAGTGTGCTCCAATCTATAGCTTGCACTCCTATCGCTCTTAATCTGGTCAATACATCAACACTACACGATTTGGCCTATCGCTCCGCTTGTAATGCCAAGCGCATTACCCTCGTCGAAATCGATGTGGCATTCTAGAGCATAAGTAGGGTGGACTCTGCATACCACATTTAGAAGAATCGCTCCACGTTCTTCCCCTGCTTTAAGCTTGACGATTTGTTTGTCACTTACTCCAAAATGCTTGGCTGTCTCTAAATCGAAATGAATATGCCGCTTTGCAATGATAAGACCTCGTTCCTTTTTTATCGAGCCAGCAGGACCAATTACCTCAAAGGGGAAACTACCTTCGAGCTGGCCTGATTCGCGCACCGGGCACCCTTGCACACCTAACTTGAAGACATCGCTCACTAGGATTTCGCACTGAGTGTCTTTGCGTTCAGGGCCGAGAATTCGCACTCCTTCGAGTTGCCCCTTTGGGCCCTTTATCGTAACTGTCTCTGCACAAGCAAACTGACCTGGCTGAATGAGGTCCTTAGTCTTAGTGAGCTCATGACCTTTCCCAAAAAGCATCTCGAGATCTTCATGATTTACATGGATATGGTGGTTTGATAGATTGATGATTATATCCATCTTGGGCATTTAATCCTCCTAGCTAAGAACGATAGACTGAATGCGGCTATGATATTGTTTTTTCATAAGCACGATAGACTATTCTATCTCAGAAGAGGTTTTGCCGCAAGAATAGGAAGGTTATTGCCAGCAAAGGAATGAAGCTGATTATCTTTGTTCATACCTATTTTGCTAGAAAAATCTTCCTCAAAAACCCCTGCCAAAAGGACCTCGTTGAACACTTGCGTTCTTTTGAAGCACTGAAATGGCAGGAAAGAGATCTGCAAGTCGCCGATAACTATCCAGATATACTTCATATAGATCACAATACATAGATTCCGTATCTTTTCGAGGTTCGAAGATCTCGGCTGGCATAAACACTCTTTCTGCGGCTTCAGTGAGGCTAGACTCTTCACCCAAAGCAAATCGACCAATAGCGAGGCAACCTGCCAGTTCGGGTTCTGGGAAGAATGATACCATAAGTCGCTTTCTTGTAATATCTGCCTTGATCTGATTCCATACGGGCGAGAGCGAGGGAGTTCCAGTAGCTCGCATATCTTTCACGGAAGCTCCTGAGCTTTCCATTACATCCAGCACTTCTCGAATAGCAAAAGCTGTGCCTTCGAGTACTGCTCTCGCCATCATGTTGAGATCATGATGAAGCCCCAACCCTAGAAAGACTGCTCGCGCATTAGGGTCCCAGTGAGGCGATCGCTCGCCAGCAAGATAGGGAAGAAACACAAGTCCTTCAGCTCCGGGTTTCGTAGAAGCTACTCGCGAATAGATCATCTCGAAATCTTCTTGAGGTAAAAATCTGCTTCTGAACCACGAAAGGGCTATGCCACTAGATGATATTACTCCCGAAATATTGAAATACGGAGCAATGATATGAGGCATAACAAGAAGCGCTTCTACATCTCCGATATCTCTCTCTGAACAAAGATTGATGCCTTCGGAAGTCCCAGCTTTGTCGCAGGTCCTCCCTGGCTTAACTGTTGCTGTACCCAAGAGCGAGGCTATGAAATCCGGACCTCCCATAACGACTGGCAAGTCCTTAGGAAGACCAAATTCCTTTGCAGCATAATCATGAATATGTCCTATTATCTCACCAACACCAGCAAAGCGAGGAAATTTTTCTACCTCTAAATCAAGCATTTCAAGGGCTTTTATATCCCAGATAATCCTTGTATAGCCCTGATTGGGGAGACAGGTTGTCCATTCGCCGCTAAGACGACCTGCTATGAATTCTGGACAGGATACAAAGAGATGCGCTCTCTCATATATATCTGGTGTTTGCCGCTTCATCCATAGGATCTTAGGAAGATTGAAGGCAGCGTCGAGAGAGTAATTTAAGGCAATAGAAGCCTCTTTTGCCTCTTTTTGAGCGCGCCTATCGAGCCATGTGATTGCTGGGGCAATCGGCTCGCCTTTTTCATCGATAGGAAGAATAGTGGGCCCATTGCCGCATATAACAATAGCTTGGAGATCATTCTGTTCTCCAGCTGATATCAGCCGAGAAATAATCTCTGAGAATGCCTTAAGCCAAACGCGTGCATCTATTTCCTGATAGGAATTAGAACCTTCATCTGGAAGATCTACTAATTCCAATTTGAGACTTTTACCTTCTGCATCGAAGAGGGCCGCCTTGATTCGAGTGGTACCGATATCAACAGCAAGAATCAATATCTAACTCCTATGCAATATCATAAATAAGCAAGACCCTATATGCATTTGCAGAGCCCTCAAAGCAAAAGTACCTAGTCTGGCTACACAACGATATACTCTGAATAGCCCTTAGAATGCATGGAACAACAAGGCCTAGTGTTTTCATTTTCTAACTTCCTTGTAAGAATTAAGCTCTGAATCCACACAGAATCCATTGAAATTGCAGACTTTGCATTCTTCACCAGGGCAGGAAAAGAACGACCTCTTTTCTTTTATCTTTATGATGTTTGCTTCGATTTGAGCAATGCGACGCTGTGCCTCTAGGATTCTAGCCTCTTCTTCATTTTTTTGGTCCTCGTAGCTCTGTATAAGAAGAAGTCGGCATTTTTCACCACTTGGATCTTCGCTATATAAGATGAAGAATTCACGGATTTGCCCGAGAGTGAGATCCAGCGATTTAAGTTCTTCGATCCTCTTCAATCGTACGATAGCATCGGCAGGGTAGCGTCTATGGAGTCCTTCAGTGCGATTGCTTGCTTCTATGAGGCCAAGCTCTTCATAGTAGCGAATGGTTCGCGCCGTAACCCCAAAAAGTGAAGCAAGTTCACCGATCTTTAGAAGCTTTTCGGCCAATGTGTACACCCCTTGAACATATTATGAAGATCGCTATACTAAATCTAACGTGAGATAAATTCTCACGTTAGATTTTAAGCTATGTAAAATTCTATCATATTTCCTGCCCTCTAGGGTATAGCAGGAGGAATCCGATGCGTCGATTTATAATCGCATCTTTAGTTGCTATTCTGGCGAGTACTGCACTATGGGCACAAGCCCCTCGGATAGGCGTTTTTATTCCGGGCGCACGCGATGGAAGTCCCATCTACGATAATATGGCAAAAGGAGCAGAACGCCTCGTATCCGAAACACCAGGTGCAAGCATAAAAGTAATAGAGGCGGGTTTCAACCAAGCTGAATGGCAAGAAAAACTCATCTCATTCGTCGCTTCTGGAAAATTTGATATCGTCCTCACTTCCAATCCATCGATGCCAGAGCTGGTGAATGAAGCTTCCAAGGTCTTCCCAAAACAGAAATTCATCTGCCTCGATGGTTATCTTATAGGTAATTCCAATGTATATTCCGCACTATACAACCAACTCGAGCAAGGCTATGTCACAGGATATCTCTCAGGGCTTATCTCTACATCTGGCATGAAAGGCACAAACCCGGAAAAAAAAATCGGCATGATAATCGGTCAGAATTATCCAGCAATGGAAAAGATGATAATTCCGGGTTTTCTAAAAGGGCTTAGTGCTATTGATCCTGCTTTTCAGTTGGATATCCGTGTGCTCGGAAACTGGTTCGATGCAGCAAAGGCAGCAGAATTGAGCCGCAGTCTATATGCCCAGGGCGCAGACATCATACTTCCAATCTGTGGCTCGGCAAGTCAGGGAGCTATCAGAGTTGCTCAAGAGACTGGCAAGTATCTCGTCTTCTTCGATGACGATGAATTTGCACGTGCTCCTGACAATATCCTTGGATGCACTGTTCTGCATCAAGAAGAACTCGCCTACCGCAGCTTGAAAGCAGCAATCGAAGGGAAACTGTCCTTTGGAAAGGCCGACATAGTGGGTATGAAAGAAGGCTACATAGAATTCTTAAACAGAAATCCTTCTTATATCAAAAATGTACCAGAATATATCCGTAAAAGGGTTGATGCAGTAATCCAATCGATCAAATCGGGTCAGCTTACCTTCATCGTTCCTTCATTGTAATATGCCCCCTATGCTTGCGGTAAAGATGCAGGGAATATGCAGGCGCTATTACCCTAGAGGAGTCCATGCAAATGATGGTGCTTCGCTCGAGGTCGAAAAAGGCAGTATTCATGCCATCGTTGGGGAGAATGGAGCAGGGAAAACTACCTTAATGAAGATATTAGCTGGCCTTGATCATCCTGATGAAGGAAGCATTGAAATCGAAGGAAGGCTTGTAAAAATCGAATCGCCTAGCAAGGCTCAGGCTCTTGGAATAGGCATGGTCCATCAAAACTTCCTAATGTTCGATGAGTTGAGTGCTGCCGAAAACATTTTCTTTGGCATCGAGCCAATTCGAAACAATAAGATCTCCAGATTAGCAGGGATTATTGACTCGCAGGAGCTAAATACCAGAGCTCAGCAGCTTGCCATAGAATATGGATTTGCCATCGATCCATCAGCGCCTGCTGCTTCCTTAAGCATCGGTGCTCGTCAGCAGATTGAGATATTGCGCCAACTTGCGCGCCATACAAAGATTTTAATTCTCGATGAACCCAGTTCTGTACTCACAGAACAAGAGACAAGGGTACTCTTTGAAAAACTATCCGATATAAGACGCTTGGGTCACACTATTATCCTTGTCACTCACAAAATCCATGAGGTAATGCAGATAGCCGATAGAGTAACCATAATGCGCCAGGGAAGGACAATCGGAACCTATGATATATCTGCAACCTCTCTGCAAGAGCTTACATCCCTTATCATGGGAGAAGGTTTCATCGAAGATAAACAAAAGCCTATAGAGAAGACTCCAATAGAGAGCTCTCATAAAAAGCCTATAGTATTGCGTATCGATGGATTGACCGTTCGTCGCCCTCGCTATTATGGAGTAGGCCTTTCAGATATATCCTTCGAACTGCATGCTGGCGAAATCCTGGGCATTTGTGCGTTGAGCGGCAATGGTCTCGATGATCTAGAAGATGCACTTGCTGCATTTCGATCACCATCTTTTGGAACTTATATCTTCGATGGTCATCATATAGAGCTGCATAATTATCGAACATATCAAAGCTTGTTTCAAAAAGGGCTTATTGCCTACCTACCATCGGATCGCATAAAAAGAGGAATCGCACCTTCTCTTTCCGTACGAGATAATTTCATAGCTCTTTCGAGACATGACTTTTTCCCTAAAGGCTGGATTCTAGAAAATGCTGCACGACAGGCAATTGTGGATGCGATTCATTCCTTCGAGATAAATGCCCTCCCCGATCAACCTGCAGGCGAGCTCTCTGGTGGCAATATTCAAAAATTGTCCATTGCACGCCTTTTTTCTCGAGACTTCCCTAAACTCTTTATTCTATGCGAACCGACCTGGAGTCTGGATATTCGTTCGGCGAAACAGACTTGCAGAAGGATTCACCTAGCTAAAGATGAGGGGACCGCGATTCTTCTTCTGTCCTCGAATGTCGACGAAATACTGGAATTGTCAGATTATATCATGGTACTCTCCCGAGGCAGACAAGTTTTGTATCAAGAAAATAGCAGTCTTCTCAATAGAGCCATTATCGGTGAATACCTTCTTGGCAATAGGATTAATGGATGAGAAATCAAAGGGCATTCTTGGCTACTCTTAGGGTTCTTCTGGCAGCAACTTTTTCTATTTTTCTTGCAGCAACCGTGCTTTTACTGTTTGCTGCGGACTTTAGATCTGCATTATGGCAATTTTTTGTAGAGCCCTTCTCCAGCCGATATTTTTTTGGAAACTACATTGCCGATACTGTGCCTCTCATAATTAGTGGCATTGGTGTCTCTATTGCCTTTCGATCTAGGAATTTCAACCTCGGAGGAGAGGGCCAGATTTATGTAGGAGCTCTCGCTGGAGGAGTGTTAGCATTGCATATTTCTGAAGCATTCGGTTCAGGCACAGTGTGGATTCTGGTCGCTTTTATTGGGGCCTTTACAGGAGCCATAATCGGTACAATATCCGGGCTTCTAAAGGCATATTGGCGGATTTCCGAGATGATATCATCCTATCTTCTATCAGCAATCATTATAAACATAAGCGATTTCCTTATAACCGGCCCGCTTCAAGACAGCACAAGTAATTTTCAAACCACTGCCCAGATCCCTTCGGCTTTCCTTCTGCCAAGAATCTTTTCTCCTTCCAAACTCGATATCTCTATATGGCTTGCTCTCTTTCTTATCTTGTTTTTTCATATCTTATCCAAAAAATCTAAGATTGGTTTCGAATTGAGGGTTTGCGGAGAAAACGAGGAATTTGCACGATATTGTGGCATTTCCATTCGAGCCTACAAGATCACAGCTATGGCTATTTCTGGCGGCATGTATGGACTATCGGGTGCACTTCTTGTGATTGGGCAACAAGGTCGAGTCATGCGGGGTTTTTCTTCAGGTCTAGGCTGGAGTGCAATCTCAGTTGCTCTCCTTGCACAGGGTAGCGAAACTGCCATATTGCCCGCTGCTCTTTTTATTGCATTTCTAAAAGCAGGTTCCGACCATGTAATGATTGGATCGGGAGTTCCTTCGGAGATTATTTCTATTCTCCAGGCAGCTGCGATGCTCTTTATCACAGCGCAGGTAATGCCGAAATTGCGGCAGAGGCGAAAACAACAGTGAACTTCTCACCGATGGTCCTGATAGATTTCTTGAAATATACAATAGCCGCGGCGACACCCCTGCTTTTTGCTTCGATTGGAGGCCTTTTTTCAGAGCTTTCCGGCATGCTCAACATAGCACTAGAAGGACTTATGGGTATCGGTGCGTTCTTTGGCATGGCAGCTGCGGGTTTGACAAGTAATATCTTTTTGGGAGCTATTGCAGCGACCCTATCAGCCTCGCTTGCTTCGATATTGATGGGCTTAATGATCAGCAAGTTTCGAACAAATCTCTTTATTACAGGCCTAGCAATCAATCTGCTTGCTCAGGGTATAACAGCAGTCTTGTCTCAAGCTTGGTACCATACAAAAGCGGTAGTGGCGTTCAACATCCCTGTCGATATTTACCTATTCCCAAGATCTATATCGCGACTTCCTTTAATAGGCTCCATATCCTTTTCTTACTCGATGTTCACTATATGTGCATGGATATGGGTTTTGGCTTCGGCTTTCATAATAAAAAATACTAAGCATGGCCTAAAAATTCGTGCAACAGGCTCCAATCCACAGGCGGTGTCTGCTCTTGGCTTTTCTCCGGATCGGATACATACGCAGGCTCTCATATGGTCTGGGGTGGGTAGTGGATTAGGCGGATATGCTTTGGGTTTGTCTATTTCTGCCTTCGTGCCAAACATTATCTCAGGGCGTGGATGGATCGCGCTGGTGGCGATATATCTTGGTCGAAAAAAGCCTCTTTGGGTGGCTGCATCCTGTCTCCTTTTCGCATTTGCTGAAAGCCTTTCTAATTATATCCAGGGATTCTCTTCAATACCGCCCATGCTTGTCCTTGCCTTGCCTTATCTAGTCACTCTTATTTCGCTTATCTTGGCCGAAAGAGAATAAAAGCAAAGGTTTACATATAAGAAGAATTGAATTCATCTAGAACTTTGTCGAGCTCATAAATCGTTTTTAGGCGCTTAAAGGGAAGATCTGCAAAACGATCCATTTCATCTTTTAGAACTGCTGGTCCTCCAATATCGACATAGCCTTTTACATACTTTGGAAGATCATCAATAAAAAGTGTTTGTTCTCTAGCGAATCCTGCAGCTTCTAAAACATTTATGTAGGAATCTGAATTGGGTTTGCCAATAAGATTATTGAACCAGATATCGTAAATACCAGAGAAACATTCCGTTATACCCAACTTATCGAGAATTCTGATCGCATGCTCCATGGGAGCATTGGTTAGGACAGCCTTTGGTATAGGCATCTTGTTCAACATAAGCTTTAGAACCATATCTGGATTGAGACAATCTGCTTCATCCTCCGGATGAATAGTCTTAAAGTACTCTTCCGGCTCTTGGAATCCATAGTCTCGCATGAGCCACTCGAGAGTAGTTCCATATGCTTTTGCATGCTCACGCCTAAACCTGATCGCTTCAGGAATAGAGAGCCCAAAAAAATCGGCAATAAAATGATTTATCCTCTGTGAGACTCCGTTTTCCAAGCCCGTAGCTTCGGAATATAGAGTGTTATCGAGATCGAAGAGCAAGGCGCGAATCATGTGTTTCTTTTGTATCATGAATTGTATATTTGCGACAAGCGAAGCAAAAAAACTAGCCTATCAGCAGACAATATGCTATTCTAGATATTGTGGCTTTTAAAGAGGAGCTTCTATGATTCCAATTGGAGATGATAATACTTGCCGTCGCGGCAAAGCTGTCGTAAACTGGACTCTCATTGCTCTCAATATATTGGTTTTTATTTTCTTTCAGAAATTTGGCTTCGACGATTATGTAACTCTAGCGCTTGCAGCGATTCCAGAGGAAATCCTGTCGGGAAGACGATTATTCACTTTAATTACAAGTCAATTCACCCATGCGGGGTTTGCACATTTGATCGGAAATATGATGTTTCTTGGAGTATTCGGTGATAATGTCGAATGTCGGATAGGCAAACTTCGCTATATTCTCCTTTATTTGATCTCTGGAACTATAGGAATGCTCTTGCAGATATTGTTTGCTGCTCTAGCAGGAGGCGCTGCACTACAAATGCCCCTTGTCGGTGCCTCTGCTGCGATTTCAGGAGTGCTCGCTACATATCTTGTATTATTTCCTGGCAATAGAGTCGTCGTGCTTCTGTTTTATTTCATACCAACCGTTTTTTCAGCCTGGTTCGTTATTGGAACTTGGTTCTTCATGCAAATCCTCGGCGGATTGACAGGCCTTACGGCCATTCAGAATGGAGGTACAGCTTATTTTGCACATATAGGAGGATTCTTGAGCGCTTACCTATGGGGTAAGTCCTATAAAAAGAAGGAATTGCAGCGCATTGCAGAATGGCGCAAGAGCCGTACTGCTGGATACTCCGACGGCTTCCATTGGTGGATTGTGGACGATGATTGATCGATGGCTCAAAGAAACGAACTATATAGAGGCCTTTTTCTCCATGCAAAGGACACGGCGCGAGGCGATAGAATTTTAACCTTTCTCTGCAATGAAGGGCTTTTATCGCTTTTTATGTTCGGAGGACCAAAAAGCTCTCTTCGCTCGGCCGCTTTGCCTTTCATAGTCGCTGACATTGAAGTATATCATGATACACGGCGTGAATTTATAAAACTGACAGGTGCGAATGTCATTGAAGTTTTCCATGGTATTCATAAGAGCTTTTCGCATATGCAATCGGCGTGCGCAGCATCGGAATTCTTGATACGAACCTCTGCCTTCGGCGGCGAATACCCACAGGCTCTATCTATGATTACAGCACTCCTTCGTGAGCTCGGCAATGTAGATGAATCAGAAGCCATATTAGTATTATCGGCCTTTTTCTGGAATGCTCTTTCCCCACTCGGCTTAATTCCTGATCTTTCAAGATGCGAGAGATGTGGTAGGTCTTTTTCAGAGAAGAATTCCCTGCCAGGAAAACTTTTGATAGGTGAAAGCTCCTTTCTTTGTCATAACTGTGCAGAACAATTCAGACAGATAGGATTTTCAACCTCGGCGATGCTTCCTTTTGATGAAAAGGTTCTTACATGTCTTCGTTGCATTACAAAGCTATCCTACAGCGAGGCCGTGCCTCTATTGAAATCTACGTCTTCGCGTGCTGAGATAATTGCAGTAATCGAATCACTTGCCGAATCCGCCGCTGAAGGCCCTCTGCAGAGTCTCCGGGTTTTTGGTGAGACCTTTTATGGAACTTAAATTTGAAGTAAAATAGTTTTCAATATTCGCATATTAATAAAGAAGCAGATTCAGGAGAACATCTTAATGAGAGCCGTAGATATCATTATAAAGAAACGTCATGGCGAATCGCTCGATGAAAAAGAGATTCGCTTTTTTATCGAGGGATATGTAAATGGCGAGATACCAGATTATCAAGTTTCTGCTCTATTGATGGCGATATTCTTTCAAGGCATGTCAGCGCAGGAGACCGCTGCTCTTACCCAAGCTATGCTAGATTCGGGGGAAAGAATGGATCTCTCCGGAATCCCAGGGCCCTTTATAGACAAGCATTCGACAGGTGGAGTCGGCGATAAGATATCGCTACCGCTTGCTCCAATGGTTGCAGCATGCGGAGTAAGAGTGCCTATGATGTCAGGTAGGGCTCTTGGACATACAGGAGGAACTCTTGACAAGCTCGAATCCATCCCTGGATATATGACTGATCTTGAGCCTTCAGAATTTAAAAAAGGCCTACTAAAAGAAGGCTTCGCGATGACAGGTCAGACTGCGCATATCGTTCCAGCCGACAAAAAACTATATGCATTGAGGGATGTCACCGGAACAATCGAGTCCATTCCGCTCATAACAGCTTCAATATTATCAAAGAAAGTTGCGGAAGGTGCAGAAGGTATCGTATTCGATGTAAAATGCGGCTCGGGCGCATTCATGAAAAGCTATGATGATGCCAAGGCTCTCGCAAAAAGCCTTGTTGCGACTGGGAAAACAATGGGGAAAAAAGTTGTCGCAGTACTAACTGATATGTCGCAACCCCTTGGATACAAAGTAGGAAATTTTCTTGAGATCGAAGAGGCTCTAGATTGTCTCGAAGCGAAGGGGCCTAAGGACGTAATGGAGCTCACATATTGCTTGGGAGCATGGATGCTCATCCTTGGCGGTAAAGCAAAGGATATTTCGGAAGGAAAAAGTCTATGCCAAGAAGCGATAGAATCCAAAGCTGCGCTAGATCTTTTCTGTCGAAATGTTGTGCGGCAGGGCGGCAATCTAGAAGAGATGCAAAAAAGAAGAGGATCCTGGCGCTCAGAATTCTCTATCGAAATTAGCGCTGAAAAGACTGGATATATCAGTTCCATCGATGCTCTCAAAATTGGGCTCGCAGGTGTATACCTCGGAGTAGGAAGAAATCGAACAGAAGACAGTGTCAGCCCCACAGCAGGCTTTATCTTCGATAAGAAGCGCGGCGACCCCATATATAAGGGCGAACGCATCGCAACGCTCTTTGGCAAAGACAGCCAAAGCCTAGAAGCTGCATTCCCTCTCGCTCTGGATGCCATTTCCATAGAAAACACCGCTCCATCTATATCATCACTTATTCTTGAAGAAATTACCGTATCATGAAGTGGATAAAAAAAGAGATAGACCCCGTTCAAGTGCGCAGCCTTGCTCGGCGCTACGAAATAGATACTCTGACAGCCTCTATTCTGGTACGCAGAAATATAATCGAGCCAGAACAAATACAGTTCTATCTTGAGAACGATCTCCAACTACTCCATAATCCATTCCTCTTCAAAGATATGGAGGATGCGGTAGACCGAATTATCACAGCTCGAGAAGAAGAAGAAAAAGTGCTTGTGTTTGGCGATTCCGATGCAGATGGGATTACCTCGACAGTGCTCATGACCGAAGTCCTTAGAGATTTTGGACTGAAAGTAATTCAAAAAGTTCCAGAAGGCGAGGAACCCTATGGTCTATCAAAGGCTTCGATAGACTTTGCAGAAGAACAAGGTGTGAGTCTTATTGTCACAATAGACTGTGGTATTTCAAATCACGAGGAAGTTCTCTATGCGAGCCAAAAAGGAATCGATGTTATAATCACAGATCATCACCACATACAAGCAAAAGAGCCGCCAAAAGCCATAGCTATCATAAATCCAAAGCTTCCAGATTGTGGATATCCTTTTAGAGATCTATCTGGATGCGGTGTGGCTCTAAAGCTAGCACATGCCCTCGCCATAGCTCGTCTAGGCATTCTCAAAGAACCACTCGCCCTTCTTCGAGCTGGCCAAGCTATTCACCAAGAAGTCTGCCTAAGTGTGGAAGAAAGCAAGCTCAATACTGAGAAAGAAGGCAATCTCGAGATAGAAGCAATTAGGCTCGATAACCTTATTGAGACAAGCCGTTTAAGAATTATTTCTGACAGTAGTGGATATTTCCCCTCGGGCACTCTCGAAAAGCTTGAAAAATTCTTTCGTGGCCGTATTGTAATTGCATGGAATAAAAACATAATAGAAGCCTTCTTCAAGAAAAACTTTGCTGGTTTAGTCGAACTCGAAGTATTAGACCTCGAGAAAATAGTTACGCCTATCTGGCCCAATATGTCGACAAATTCCCTGGAAGAACTTGTCCAGGTTTCTAGACTGAGAAAGTATGCCTATGGTCCTTATAGTACTATCGATACCCTCAAGCATATTTTCAATGGGTACTTGCTCTATACTCTTCAGAGCCAGAGCCTTCTGAGCGATAGAATGTTGCAACTCGCTGCGCTTGGCACAATCGCAGATCTCATGCCTCTAAAGAATGAGAATAGACTGATTGTGCGGAGAGGAATAGAAAGTCTCAACACTGCTCCAACTAATGGAATCCGAGAGCTCAAGATGGTACTCAATCTTGGAAGACCACTCGGATCAAATGATGTGGCCTGGCAGATCACTCCCATTATCAATGCAGCTGGCAGGCTTGGCAAGCCAAAACTAGCTCTAGATCTTCTGCAAGCCGAAACAACAAATGAAGCCATCGAGGCTGCTTCTCAGCTAATACAAGCAAACAACGAACGCAGGCGCCTTGGAGCGGAAGCTTGGGAAGTAATTCAAGATCAGCTCACAGAGAGCCTCAAGAAGAGCTGTGGTAAATTTGCTGTAGTGGGCAGTTCCAAAATAAAAAGCGGAATTACAGGACTGCTTGCCTCCCGTGCAGCCAATCTCATGAAAACACCTGTGATTGTGGCCGTATTCAAAACAGATGGGACCTGTACAGGTTCCATTCGCGGTGGGGATGCATTTCCTCTTACCCAGCTCTTGGCCTATTCAGCTGATCTCTTCCTTGATTATGGAGGCCATGACTCTGCCGCTGGTTTTACGATGAAAACCGATAATTGGCAGGCTTTTCTCGAGCGGATTGCTCAATTCATGGAACATACAGAGATGATCACAGAAGAATCGGAGCTTTTGATAGATGCTGAACTCCCACATTCTTTTGTAACTCCGGATTTGCTTCAGCTATGCCGTCACTTTGAGCCAATTGGAGAAGAGAGCGATCCTCTTGTATTCTATTCGAAGAATGTCTCTATGGTAGATGCCCAGATAGTCGGAAAAAGTGGCAAGAGCCATCTAAAACTGACGCTGGACTTCGGTACCTACAAATGGCCTGCCATGCTCTGGGATGGAGCGCAAAGACTCGAACGGGATTTTTCATTCAGAAACAACGATAGAGTCGATGTCATATACAAAGTTACTACAAATTATTGGAATGGCGAAGAGCGACCTCAACTCGAGTTGTATGATATCCATCGCGCTGAATTGACAGGCTTATAGTGCAGGAACTCTTGACCAAAACTATAAAAATCACTAAGGTACAGGGCGTCATTCCCCGGTTGTGTAATGGTAGCACAGCAGACTCTGGATCTGCTTGTGGGGGTTCGAATCCCTCCTGGGGAATTTTCTTTTGCGATAATGCGAGAGCCTGAGCTTCAGTTTGCGCTTGTTTCTCGCCGAGATGTGACCAAGGCCCCTTCGTCTATCGGTCAGGACAAAAGATTCTCAATCTTTAAAGAGGGGTTCGATTCCCCTAGGGGCTAAAAATCATAGATTATCACATCTAAATGATTTGCAAGCCCTTTTTGCTTTTCCATTGTCATTATGATTAGTCAATTTGCCTGCATTTTTAAACTACCAAAGAGATGAATAATCTCTTTCAAAGTCGTTATTTAAAAAGGAAATAGCTTGGAAACATGCTCTTATATCAATACTGATATTCTCCCTTCTTCTCTTACTCATTTCTCATTACAATCAGAGTACAACTGGATAGAGACTCGAACCCAAGGGGACAAAGATGAAAGAAAAAGCACATACCTGGCGTTTTCGGCGTATAGGCGGAATGGATCAAGTTGTTTTGCAGACAAGCGCGGATATCGAAGCTCTTGCAGAACTAGATCCCAAACTTTGGGTTGTCCTTACTATGCCAATATCTCAGCACAGATGCAGTGACGCATTGAAATTGCTCGATGTCGATCATGACGGTAAAGTCAAAACTGAGGAAATACTCGATGCGATTGAAAAACTGAAAGCTGCTTTTACAAGCTTAGATGTGCTCTTTAGCGAAAACACATCGCTAAGACTAGAATCTATCAAAGATAAATCAATCAATAATGCTTGCAGAATTGCGGCACAGATTGCAGGCTCTAATATCGATGAGATCGATCTAGACATTGTCGACAAGGCAATAGAGCTTTTTAATACGCAGCGATGGAATGGCGATGGTGTCATAGTTATAGAATCAACTGATGAACCAGAAGTGAAAGAATATATCGCCGCACTAATTGCAGGAGGCTACTGTAAACGGGACAGTTCCGGAAACATGGGAGTGGATCTAGCCTCAATAGAAGCTTTTAGAAAGGATGCTCAAGATTTCCTTTCATGGATTGAACTAGGCGAAACCTTGAAAAAAGAGCTCCCCTTTAAAGACCTAGATGCAGCTCTTGCAGCTTATAAATCGGTTGCAACTATTATTGACGATTACTTTCAAAAATGTGCGGTTCTCGGCCTTGCGGGAAGACCCGACGCTCTCAATGCTCTTATGTTCAAAATGACAGAGGCTCTAAGCAGTGCGCCTGAAGACAATAGAGAGACCCTTATGGCCTTGCCGCTATCAATCCCTCAAACTGATGGAATTCTGGATTTCAATGCACCATTCAATCCTTTCTACGAGCCACAAGCAAAAGCGTTTTTCAGAATAGCAAGCACAGCTTATGGGCTAAACGCACAACTCAAAAGAGAAAGCTGGAAACGAATTGTAGATGACATGGAAAAGTATGCAACTTGGCTCGCCGCAAAGCCTGTAGTCAGAGCGCAATCGATTCCGCTTGTATGCCTTACAGAGATGATTCAAGACAGTAGCTATAATAAATTGATATCACTAATAGAGAAGGATCTGGAAGAAGCTCCGAGAGCGGAAGCACTCCGACAACTCCATGATCTTCTCATCATCAAACAAGATTTTCTAAAAATACTCCGCAATTTTGTTACCATGGACGATTTCTATGCAACTCGCAAAAGCATCTTTCAGAGCGGTAGACTATTCCTAGATGGCCGTGAATTCGAACTCTGTCTAGATGTGAACAATCCCAACGCCCATCCTTCTCTAGCCGGCCTTTCCAATATGTATTTGGTCTATTGCGATATTTCCCGGACTTCAGGAGAGAAAAGAACGATCATAGCTGGGATCACTGCGGGCGAAGCTGATGGCATTTATGTCGGCCGAAATGGCATATATGTAGATGATGAGGGCGCAAATTGGAATGCAACGATTACGAAAGTCTTGATTCAACCTATCAGCATTCGCGAGGCTTTTTTTAGCCCTTATAGATGGCTCGCGCGCACAATAGAAAGCCTTATTGTCAAAAGAGCAAGTGCTACCGAATCAGAGCGACAAAATCAAATGAAAAACGCTGCAGAAAAAACCTTGGAGCCATCTGTTGAAAGTCCTCAGACAAATGGTCAAGCAATTGCCAAGAAAATCGATGTAGGGACAGTCGCTGCCATTGGCGTTGCCCTGGGGAGCATCGGTGCGATGATCACCAGCATCTTGAGCCTGTTCATAGGCTTAGGGGTATGGATGCCGCTAGGAATCGCAGCGGTTTTCCTTCTCATTTCTGGCCCATCAATGATCCTCGCTGCAATCAAGCTGAGGAAAAGAGATCTAAGTCCAATATTGAATGCAGAAGGTTGGGCTGTGAATGGACATCTACTGTTGAACATTATTTTCGGCAGTTCTTTGAGTCATCTGGCTACTCTTCCACCCAATTCGATGAGGACACTCAATGATCCCTACGCTCCCAAGAGAAAACCCTGGCTATTCTGCATACTGATTATGCTCATCGTTCTAGTAGTTGCAGCCTGGTTCTTAGGTTGGATCGAGCCGATTATCTCTTTGTTTGGGAAATAAGCATTGCTAGTCGTCATACGACGCCCGATAAGGGTGTTTTGACTATCATCTGGTTTTCTGCTATCATAAATAATCTATGCCTAATGATCAAACTACAACTTTTCTTGTGGATCAGCGTGTGGTCTATCCAAGCCAAGGTGTTGGACGCATAATGGAGATTCGAGAAAAGACATTCAATAGTCAAAAAACACTTTATTATATTATCTACCTCGAATTTTCTGATATGACTGTCATGGTGCCCGTTGATAAGGTGGAAGCGCTAGGGATACGTTCGCTCGTCTCCAAGGAGGAGGCTGAGATAGCGCTCGATTCGATATCGAAAGCCGCGTCCACGATTCCTTCAGATTGGAAACTGCGATATCAGATGAATCTCGACTTGCTCAAGAAAGGTTCGATCATGGATATTGCAGCAGTCGTACGCTCACTCTATCAGCGCTCCAAGATCAAGGAACTTCCTATTCTTGAGCGCAAATTGTATGAATCAGCACTAAATCTGCTGCAAGATGAGATTGCTTTTGCGCTAGATCGTCCTAAAGAAGAGATAGCTGCGATTATTCGCGAAAATCTAGAAAAATGAGCTTGCCTGTTCAAAAAACCATCCATATTCACAAGCTGCCCATCGAGGGACCGATCTTCGGGCTTATAACTGCTGCTGGTTCGAGCTCGCGTTATGGCGGCTCCAAAAAAGAACTGGAAAAATTAGGAGGTCTTACTGTATTGGAGCGAGCCGTCGAGCCATTTATCCCCTTTTGCAATGCGATTCTGATTACTTGCCCACAAGGGGAAAAATCAAAGTTCGAAGAACTTTTTTCCAAATCCAAATTGAAGCCAGCTTTAGCAAGTCTTAAATCCGGATTTATGATTGCAGAGGGTGGTAAAAGCAGACAAGAATCTGTGCTTTTTGGTCTTAGAGAGCTTGCAGCGCATTGCTATGATGATGGTATCGTTCTCATCCATGATGGGGCTCGCCCGTGGATCTCTAAAAAACTCATAGAAAAAACCATTGACTACGCTAGGGAAAGAGGAGCTTGTCTACCTCTTATGCCCCTGACAGAAACGCCAAAGATTGTAGAAGGTGACCTTATTCATGATCATCCTGCGAGGGGGATCATAATGAGCGCGCAGACACCACAGGCTTTTTCTTTCCCCGAGATTCTTGCAGCCCACGAGCTCGCACATCGAGAGGGTTTGAAAGCGACAGACGACACCATGATCTGGGATCGCTATGTTGGTCCTGTCTCATGGATAGAGGGGGAACGCCAGAACCGCAAAATCACTTTTAAGGAAGATCTCGTGGCAGGTATATCCTCACTGGAATCGCACTCTTTCAAAATGCCTCTTAGTATTGGCTTAGGATATGATATTCATCCTCTTGTGGACGGAAGACCTTTACTGC
>JAKJFY010000119.1:0-2244 GCA_022704665.1 Spirochaetota bacterium
CTTCTCAGCATTCTCGTTCGTATTATTGGGCATGAGAATATAAGAGCCATCCATGTATGTCACAATATTCGTCCAAAGGAAGAGCTTGAAAAAGAGAAGATAATTCTGCAAAAAACATGCAGAGATATGAATATTCCTCTGACCATAGTTAATATTAGGCAAGGTGCTATTTCTGAGTATGCACATAGGACAAAGTGTGGCGTCGAAGCAGCAGCAAGGCAATATCGATATCATGCTCTTATAAGGACAGCTCAAAGATTTGGTATCTCGACAATAGCCACTGCTCATCAAGCCGATGATCAAGCTGAAACCTTTTTCTTGCGTCTTCTTCGCGGGGGGCGCCTTGAGGCTCTCGGTGGTATTTTGCAGTCAAGATTAGTCGATAGTACAAAAGACATTTATATTATTCGCCCCCTTTTGAGTTTTAGACGCTACGAGCTAGAAGCATTTGCAAGAGAAAATAGCCTCGAATGGTCAGAGGATTCGACAAATAGAGACAACTCTTTTTTGAGAAATAGAATTAGACATGAGCTCATCCCTTTACTCGACACAAGATTTCCTTCCTGGAGATCTTCAATCGAATCTTATCAGCTGCAAGCTCAGGAATTAAAATCTCTTGTTACTTCAATCGCTCGCCAGCGTATGCCAACAATGGTGAGAGGTCGCGGCAAGGATGCCATACTGGATCAAACCTTATTTAAAAAGGAAGAAGCTTTGGTGCGCAGGGAGATCCTAAGGCTCTTTCTCATGCAGCTAGGGTTAGAAGATATTGTCAATCAAGGCGTGTTGCGATCCCTTGAGCATGCAATTCTAAAAAGGGCACCTAGAATCGAAGCAGGAAGATGTCAATTCGATCTCTCTTGTGGAGTTGTCAAGTATATCGGAAAAGCGGATTCTTCTTCTGCATTTTTAGATCGAAGTATTTCGCATCTAAAGGATTTATGGAAGCTAGATGAATTCTTTCTAAAAGTAAGAGAGCCGGGTCAATACGAATGTGGGCCATTCAGAATCGTCGTATCTCAAAGCAAGTACGATCCTTCTTCAAATATTGCTGCAATAGACAAAGAGGATTTTATATACCTATCGATTCCGCTTTCCTTTCCATTTGTATTTCGAAATCGAAAGGAAGGTGAAACTATAAGCCATGGAACTTTCTCGAAAGACTTGGATGCAATTTTGAAAAAGCAGAAGATTTCTTCTGAATCAAAGCATATTATTACTATTCTAGAAGATGAATATGGGATTGCGGCGATTCTTTTAATGACTTTTGATGGCAAATTAAATATAAAATCATACTATCCTCCACAGTTGCTGTGCGAAAAGAGAAAAATAATGTATATTTTGCTATCGATGAAAGGAGATTTTTAGATAAATGCCTGATCAAAACGATAATAGAAATGGGAATAAGCCCGATCTGCCCATCGCTCCCAAAGGCAATAGAGCGGCTCTTGTCCTGTTTTTTTCTATAATTGTCCTATTAGCGGTCTTTCTATTCTTTGGACAAAACGAGAATTCGCGAGAGATTTCTTATTCTTCGTTTTTGTCTTATCTTGAACTTGGAGAAGTCAAATCCATCAAGATCATCGATCAGAGGGACGTAGAAGGAGTACTGAAGGGCAAGGGTGGGGCAGAAATGCCTTTCACCACGAGAATACCTTATTTTGACGCTGAGCTGATGGCTAAGCTTGAAGAAAAGGGAGTAAGCGTAACCGGAGCGATAAGCGGCACAAGTCCTTTCCAGATACTGTTCGAACTCACGCCATGGATATTTGGCTTTATCATGATATGGATAATGATGAAGCAAGTGCAGGGCAACAACAAGGCGTTCAGTTTTGGGAAAAGCCGGGCAAAAATGTATAGCGATTCCAATAAAAAGATCACCTTTGAAGATGTTGCTGGGCAAAAGGAAGCCAAGTATGAACTTATGGAGGTAGTCGATTTTCTCAAGAATCCCAATAAGTTCCTAAAGATGGGCGCTAAGATACCCAAAGGAGTCCTTCTAGTGGGTATGCCGGGGACAGGCAAGACGCTCATAGCAAAGGCTACAGCTGGTGAAGCAAATGTGCCATTTTTCCATATGTCGGGTTCAGATTTCGTCGAAATGTTCGTCGGTGTTGGTGCTAGCCGTGTTCGTGACCTCTTTGAACAAGGTCGAAAGCATGCTCCATGTATAATCTTCATAGATGAGCTCGACGCGGTAGGCAGAACTCGAGGTTCTGGACTTGGGGGAGGACATGACGAAAG
>JAKJFY010000120.1:0-2245 GCA_022704665.1 Spirochaetota bacterium
ATAGTAGATTGCGAAAGTAAATAGCTCTTAAAGCCTGCCAGCCATTGCTCATCTATCGCCTCAAGCCGTACTCCATGCGCATAATCTCGAATATAAGGAAGTGCCTTTGCTAGGTGCGATTTTGTCGGCATCGTCTTTGCTATTTCTTTGCAGTAATCTTCAAACTTCTTTTTGCCAGCAATCGGATCAAGAAGATTCCATTCTTTCGAGAAGAGTTGTTGCTCACGAATAGAACGCGCAAGCTTTGCTAGTCGCCACGTTTCAGCATCCTGCTTTGCATCGCCTTCAAGCCTAAGCCCTAAGCTTTCCCATTTCCGCCTGCCATTCGAATAAATATCAAGATACAGCTTGCCCCGTACATTTCGGATATGCACGCTCATTTTTACCACCTTTAACGGCAATAGCGCTTTTCATTTTATCTACATACTGTTTACATATAGTTTACAAAAAGAGGTTTTGTCAAGTAGAAAATGGTAAAAAGAGGTACAATATAAAGAAAGTTGAATATAACAGAAAAGCCTGTGAATAGCGCATAAAATCAATAAAAAAGGCTTCCTTTCGGAAGCCATATTTTCGCTCTAGCGGGAGAGGGGATTGAACATAGCATAATTCAAGTAAATACTTCTAATATAAGCATATACTTGCACATAGAACACGCTGCATCTACAAATAGTCTACAAGCAAAAAAGCATAACGTTAGTAATTATAGTGTAAGTGCTTATAATATAACTATATATGCTCTTTCTCTGTGCTATCCTGTACTGTTTCCAGTTCATTCATCATCGCCCATAAAGACATCATACAGCCAATAATCTTCTGCTTTAAAAGGTATTGTTCGCTGGTATCCAGCCTTGAAAGCTCTGATAGCTTACCATGATCGTATTGCCAGGTGATCGCACTACAGTGCCGCATGATCTCGTTGTGATCAAGTGGTTGCTTCTCTAGCATTCGCTTCTCCATACTCTGGTATAAAAGCGCAGCGTTTCGTGAAGTATTGCGCTTCTTATTATAATTTAGAATACTGAACCTTGTTCAGCAATGCCCTCATCGTACATGCGCAAGTAAGACACTGGTTGTCGCTGTACTTAGTTAGCTTCGTTAGCTACGCTTTCTTTAGCTTCGCTTGGCATGCGCCAGTAGCCATCATCACACTTCTTGAGGCCGAATACTGTCGTGAAGTAGCCATCAGGGTCGCCTGTATCAAGGGTCTCCTGCGACACTTTTCCATCACCAAGGGCTTCATCAAAAAACTGCTTCAGTGCCTCTGCGTGGTTATATTGCCCTATTCGCCGCTCAAGTGCATCAATCCTGCGTTTCATTGTTTTTTCCATATGTCCCCATTCCTTCTGTTTTCCCCTTGTCTGTTTCCCCTTCATCCGCTTTCTTTTCCAGCCTGTCAAGGCGTTCTTCAATACCATCCAGCTTTTCATTTCGCAAGACGTCTGCCGCTGTCGAAAGGATGAAAGTCAACGCTCTGTAGTATTGTATCTGTACAGGATCAGCGCCAGCGTGTCGTGCTTCCTCATATACTCTTATGATCTCTTTTCTGATACTCGATAGCGTTGCAAGCTTGCGAATCCTCACAAGTTTTTTTTCATGCTCAATGTTCTGTTCAGCCATATCAATAACTCCATTTTATGATTTTAAGTGTATCTTTTTGTATACACTAACTAGCAAGTTTATGTCATCAGGCGTTAGCTCGATAAGCGTAGCTATGCACAATAGTGCAACGCGTATCTCCATCTAAAGCTATTCGCATCTTGCGCAAGAGGTCGACGCTTGATTGATCGCAACGCGCTAGTATCGTGGTCATCACATAAGAAAAAAGCTCTTCTCCAGGTAGCTTTCGCTGTTCCTCGTCGAGTGGAAGGTAAAACTCCATAGCCAGTTCAAGCGCATACTCGTATTCGAATCGTTTTATCTCTTCTTTATTGCTTCTCATGTTTTTTCTCCACACTTCTATAGGCTTCGCCATACAGCGCTGCGTATATACACATCAGTTCAGCACTGACGCCACGCTTTAGTGCTTCGCTAGCTACGTACTCATAAAGCTTATAGCCAATAAGAGGCTTTCCTTTTGTGAGGTCTATATCAAACTTTGATGCAAGGTCAAAGGCGAATCGCTCTGCTTCAACGTCTTTCTCACTTATCATTTTAGTCTCCTTAAGGTTTTGCATATGTTTTCCCCTTTACTATCAGCGCTGTTTCGTGTTTTAGTGCCATTTTTATGGCTAATTTTTGCATT
>JAKJFY010000121.1:0-2102 GCA_022704665.1 Spirochaetota bacterium
GAATTGAACCCGAGCCAAGCTCCTTTTTTATATCTAGGTTTCTAGGACTTCTTTCGATAATATGTTCTTGCCCGCTTTTGAAAATTCCAGGCATGGGACAAGCCGAGTTATGCGGGCAAGGAGCTAAAATCTCACAATTATACTGAATGGCAGCGGCGCGCAGAGCGCTTAGAAATCCCCCACATCTGGGTTCGCCAGGTTCCACGATCAGCATTGAAGCATCATGGCTGCAATACCGTATAATGGATCGATATAGATCGCTGGCATTTTCGAAAAGCGTTCCTTTGCCTTTCCAGAAGAATTCGTTGAAGACATTTATGGCACAGAAGAGATCGGCCCTTTCCTTAATAGGTTCTCCGAACCTAATGTGTCTCAATTCGATCTTCCATGGTGGCAATTCTCCGGTATGCTCTACAGCGAGAGTCTCAAGAATGAGTTTTCCCGCCTCCATTATTCGAGGCGCCCTATCCGCACAGATGATTGTAAGAGGAAGCTTTCTCAATTCAGGCTTGGCGCAATAGAGCGATAAAGGCAAGGTCAGCGGCCCCGAACCCATATCGATTATGGTGGCATCTGGCTCAAGCTCGACCGAAAGATCCGTCAAAAGGGCGATAAGCCGCACGAGGTTCCAAGGCATGAAATAGCGCAGATAGGCCGAAAAAAAGGCGGGATTATTGAGATAATCGCTTGTACGCTGCGCTCTCTCCATTGTCAATAGTCGCCAAAGACTCTGAATGCTGTAGCGAAGCTCTGCGCGATGTTGAATGGAAATAGGATTTGCTTCATCGATACAGTGCGGAAGCCTTTCCAAGGCCGATGCCGCATCTTCGCTTATGCGAAAATTATAGAGAAGATTATTTTCAGTCATGGGCTAATAATTTTATAACCAAGTATTCTATCATTCCAGATTCAGGATAACTTTTCCAGACTCTCCGGAGAGCATGGCCTCGAAGCCTTTCTCGAAGTCATCGAAGGAGAATCTATGGGTTATTACAGGGCTTATATCCAGCCCAGACAACAGCATGGTCTGCATTTTGTACCAAGTCTCGAAAATTTCGCGGCCATATACTCCTTTTATGAAAAGCCCCTTGAAGATGATCCTCGACCAGTCGACACCAGCTCCATCCGGCAAAAGGCCAAGCAGCGCCATGCGTCCGCCATTGTACATGTTTTCGATCATCTGCTCGAGAGCCTTGGGGTTGCCCGACATCTCCATACCAACATCGAAGCCACCAACCATTCCAAGTCTTTTCTGTACTTCTTTTAGGTCTTCTTTATCGACATTTACCACACATGTCGCTCCCAGCTTTTTTGCAAGCTCGAGCCGCCATGGATTTACATCCGTCACCACTACATTCCTAGCTCCCACATGGCGCGCTATAGCTGCAGCCATGCAACCGATAGGCCCTGCTCCAGTGATCAGGACATCTTCACCTGTCATATCGAAGGATAGCGCCGTATGGGTAGCATTCCCAAAGGGATCAAAAATAGCTGCGATATCATCGGAGATGGCTTCATGCACACGCCAAGCGTTTTGTGCAGGGACGGCCACATACTCCGCGAAACAACCATCTCGATTTACACCAATTCCAATAGTATTGGGGCAGAGATGATGTTTGCCGGCGCGACATGCTCGGCAAGCACCGCACCATATATGGCCTTCTGCAGAAACGCGCTCTCCGATTTTATAGTCTTGTACCGATCGACCCTTATCGACAATCTCGCCAACAAATTCATGACCTACAATTTGACCGATATGGATTGTATGCTGCGCCCAGGTGTTCCATTTCCATATATGCACATCGGTGCCACATATTGCCGTTTTTCTGACTTTTATCAACAGATCATTATCTCCAATATGGGGTATAGGGACTTCTTCCATCCAGAGTCCTGGTTCGGCGTTCCTTTTGACAAGTGCTTTCATATTGCTCCTTTTTTGACTTTGCGCATTTGTTTCCCATAATTTTCGATGCATGAATTATTTTCGATCCATAAATTCTACTCCTCTATGGGAATGCAGGCGCGTAGATCAAATCACATTTCAAGTATACTACCAAATATTGAAATGAGAAATGCAATAATCGAAATCATCTCTCGGTAAA
>JAKJFY010000122.1:0-2062 GCA_022704665.1 Spirochaetota bacterium
TGGAGATACCTTTGAGATAGAGTACCGGTATGAGTGAATCGAGACTCGCTGCCCGCCTCATAAACTTCGGTAGTATCCGACTACTAAAACGTTCCTCACCACGACTAGCGAGTACCCTATCGTCCACTCGTGGCCGACGAATCAAAATAGCTCCTGCTCCTGTGAGAATTGTTCGTTCTGGCTCGCATCCATTTCTTACCACCTCTTGATGGTCATGCGCATCCCTTAGATGCTGATACTTTGCACAATGCTCCGCTACCTCTGCTTCAAGCGCTGCCTGTAGCATCTTCCGCGCTCCTTCCCGTACAAGCTCTTCCAGCACCTGGGCGGTCTCTGGCTTTGTTTGCGTCAAACCTTCTGCTATACTTTTCTCCACGGACGTTCTCCTTTTGATTGGTCTTCTTCATTACAATAACCTATCAAAAATGAACGTCCGTGTCTTTTCCCATCCACAACTTTTGAGCATATCTCGTTGCTCGCTATATTCATTTCTACAACTCAGAACGCTTTCATGAGTCACTTAGCTATGAGACACCTGATAGTATCTATGCAAGTAAGTTCTCCGTTGGAGAGCTAGAGGATGTAGCATGAAGGTCGATATCCACTTTAATTTTTCCTAAAAGTGGTCTTGACAAATGGGCTCAGCTTATTGTGGCATTCCTTTTCTTGATTATGAATATTCTTCTTAATATACTGAAATTAAGCGTCGGCGCCTGAAAACTTCCTGCTAGGCCTTAAGTGGTCTAAGGGGCTATAGATGGAGGATCGGCCGATGCCTCTCTTTGTCTGCATGTTTCTTAATAATATTCAGCGATAAACCATAATCCTTCTTTCCCGAATCTATCAAACAAAAACATTGCTGTGTTCAAGCGCGATATTGCAATTTTAAATCTATATAAATCTATATAGCTTTACCTATAAGCCAATCCTTAGCTTTTAGATAACTAGCGTATTGCTGCTTTTAATTAGATTTTTTAGTTGCTGGCATAGAGCGCGGGTTGGGAGCCTTTACGACGAAGAATTCCAGTGTATCGCTGCCTTCGTTGCGGATGTCCATTTTGGTGTTGAATGGGATGGCGACAATGCTTCCTGTCGGGTAATGCGCGACAGGCTCCTCTTCTAGCCTTAGGCTGATTTTACCACGGACTATTATCTGATAAACATTTGAATTTGCGACATGAACTGGTACTGAGCCGCCTGGTGCAACGACGATGTGGTTGATGTTCACATGTTCATCATCGATTATTTTCTCCATGATGAAATCGTCGGTGTCCGTAAACTGGTACACTTTCTCGATCATGCCGATTCCTCCAACCACGGGATAGTTTAAAACTAAGTTCGCAATTTGGTAGTTGAAAAAGGTTAATGGAAGCCCCAGAATATTGTTATCAACACGAACAAAAGAGGCCACCCGGTTTTTTGGGCAGCCTCTTATTGTTCGAACTAGAAAATAAATCCTCGTTTGATTATTCTCTATTTTCCATATTGTCTAGTATATGCCTTTTGATTCATATCGAGAATCTTCTGCAAGCCTAGTTTGTCTAAGTTAGCAATATATGTGTTCCAATCCTTATCGAGATCTATTGCTCCTACAACAAATTTTACCATGCTCTGCCGAGCGTATCGCGCAAATTCGGTTGTCAATGTAGCCATTTGCTCTTGCTCTGAACTTAGGAAGCGAAGTGGCGAAGGGATTTGTTTTTCTGGATGTACGTACGGTTCATAATATTTCTTTGTTGCATCATACAATCGCTTTTCGACACCTTCTGGGCCGTCCGGATCTAGATCGGGCGGTACAACCTCACCAAGTCTAAAGGCTTTATCCTGCAAATAGACACCTACACGAACCCAGCAATCATTTTGAGGTTCTTTATCATTCCACGGTTTCAATGGTTTCCAAATAGCGGGATTGCCGTCCAATCCTACTTCGCCTTTTTGGGCATAGCGCCAACCTTCATTCTCGAAACCATGCCTCAGCATTAAAGTGCCTTCCCGGGTATAAAAGAAGTCTGCCCAGCGCACTGCAGCTATTGGATTAGGACAATTTTTTGTTATTACAAAG
>JAKJFY010000123.1:0-2053 GCA_022704665.1 Spirochaetota bacterium
GGAGCGAATATACAAAGTTCGATGCCCGATATTGTCGACATCTTGTGGTTTGAAATGAAAGATACCAGCTCGTTTGCAGGCACAAAAGCAATTTTTCTTACCGGTTGCTGTTTCTCTCATAGGCAATGTAACGATTGTTTTGAGCCTCTTTATTGCATAAATGCCTTGTAGTTGTTATCAAGACACTGGTCTGTGCCATTCCTATCGCGCTGATTCGTTACTTTTCCCTGTCCTATTTTCAAAATAGCTCTGCAACTACTAAGCGAAGTAGCAAACAGAGCATAGGCAATAAAAAGAAAAGATGCTCGGTATCTTCTAACGCATAAGATGTTATAGTAGTCTCCGGGAGCGAGAAGACAATCTTCAACGAAAGGATTCGATCAATTATGTGCCAAGAGTTATTAATAGCCTAACAATGCTTTATAACCAAGGAATAAACGGATTTAAGTGATATCAGAGGACGGGAAAAGATGAAAATTGCTCTGATCTCATGTACCAAACGAAAAAAACATATAAATGCCCAGCAAGAGAGTTATATTCAGAAAGCCCGTGGTTTCGTGAGGCGTATTGTTACGCAAAACTTGTTGCAGATAGAATATTTATTCTTTCCGCAAAATATGGCTTAGTGCCAGAGAACATGATTATTGAACCTTACAATGAAACCTTAAGATACAAAAAAGTTGAGGAACGGCGCGAATGGGGAGAGATGGTGCTAAACGAATTAGGAAAAGTTTCTGACTTAGAGCACGATGAGTTTATTGTTTTAGCTGGTAGATTTTATTACGAAAACTTGTTGCCGCATTTGGGTCATGTTAAGCTCCCCCTCGGAGGTGTGCGTCAAGGAGGACAGATTCCAGAGTTAAGGAGGCTAGTTATGAATGAAATGGAATCGAATAATGCCATGGTTCTGCATATACTCTTCAACGATCTGCCGCGATTCGATTGGACGATGATAGATCAGATTCCTTATCGAAATGGTATATACGTCATGTTCGAAAAAGGTGAAAGCTACCATTCCATGGATAGAATAGTTCGCATCGGTACCAATCGGGGTCAAGACCGTCTATTGGAAAGGTTAAGAGACCACTTTGTAAAAGAGGATGCAGATAGCAGCATTCTCCGTAAGAAAATCGGCCGCGCTTTTTTGAATATGGGTTTGAATCCATATTTACAAGTGTGGGAAATTGATATGCATTATTCTGAAAATATAAGAAACTTTGGACACTTAATAAATAAAGAGCTTGATACCAAACTCGAGGCAAGAATTAGCGAATACTTAAGGAAGAACATAACCTTTATCTGTATTCCGGTTGATGAAGAAGCTGAGCGACTAAGGCTAGAAGAAGGTCTTATTGCGTCACTTACCATGGATCCGTCCTTTGGCCCCAGCAGCAATTGGCTTGGTTTGAATAGCCCCATGCCGGAGATTGCACGTAGCGGTCTATGGAATAGTCAGCATTTGCAGGGGAAGCCTTTATCTCCTGAGGAATTAGAGCGAGTTAAGCAGCTTGCGAGATCTGGAAGCAGATAGATACACAGACAATATGGGGCGTGGCGCACGTGTACGCGGTGCGGGGAATGATTTGATAGGTAAGATTATTTAAGAGAATGTTGCCTACAATAGAAATGAAGTATTTACACGCATGGAGGCATCCATGAAAGGTATAATCCTTGCCGGTGGTTCTGGCACACGCCTCTATCCTGCAACAAAAGTAGTCTCCAAGCAGCTTTTGCCGGTCTATGACAAGCCGATGATTTATTACCCGCTCTCCGTCCTCATGCTTGCAGGAATTCAGGAGGTTCTGGTCATTTCAACGCCACAGGATACGCCGCGCTTTAAGGAGCTTCTTGGAGATGGATCGCAGTGGGGGATTGCGCTCTCATATGCAGTCCAGGCAAAGCCCGATGGCATTGGCCAGGCTTTTATCATTGGTGAGAATTTTATTTCTGGCGATTCGTGTAGCCTTATTCTTGGCGACAACATTTTCTTTGGCACCGGCTTTACGACAATGTTGCGGCGCGCTGCCAAGCTTCGCCATGGTGCAGAGATTTT
>JAKJFY010000124.1:0-2049 GCA_022704665.1 Spirochaetota bacterium
GAGGATGAGCCATGTTGGGGATCTTGGCCAATTCTTCAGCGAAAGCTGCCTCGACTTCCTGAAGCTCTGCTTCGAGGCGAGCTATTGTCTCCTTGAGCCGTTTGCCTTCTTCTATTCGAATGGAGCGTTCTTCTTTCGATAGATTTGACTTCATAGCTTGGGCATTTTCGTTTCTGCAACGTCTGGATTCTTCGATTTCGCGGAGCAATGCATTCTTCTTATCGTATAGAGATATCGCCAAGTCTACATCGGCATCCATATATCGGTCGCGAATATTCTGGCGAACCGCCTCTAAGTTTTCTTTTATAAAACGTATGTCTAGCATGGCTAGATAGTATCCGGATGAACTCTGTCGCGCAAGCAGGAGTTGAAGCGCAGACCCAAAACAGGATACCATTAAGTCGTGATAGAACACATAGAACACATAGAGCAACTGCGAGGACGTCTTGCGGAAATAGATGATCTCGTTTCAAATCCGGATATACTTCGGGATCAGAAAAATTATCGCGATCTAATGAAGGAAAGAGCAAGGATTTCAGAGATTCTCGAGGAATTCGATGATACGCAAAAGCTATGCTCTTCGATCCAGGAAACAGAAGAGTTGATTCAGGAAACAAAGGACGAGGAATTGAGAGAGCTCGCAGAGCAAGAGCTATCTCAGTTGAGAAATCAGTATGCTCTTGCCGAAGAACAGCTTGAAGCTCTTCTTGCGCCGCGAGACCCTATGGCCGACAAGTCGGTCATAATGGAGATACGCGCAGGCACGGGAGGAGAAGAGGCAGCTCTTTTTGCTGCTGACCTATATAGGATGTATAGCCGCTATGCGGATGGCCGCGGGTGGAATGTAGAGATCATGAGTTCGAACAACACGGAGCTTGGCGGAATCAAGGAAATAATCTTTTCGATTTCTGGGGATTCAGTATACGAGAGATTACGCCTGGAATCTGGAGTCCACAGAGTGCAGCGTGTGCCAGTCACCGAAGGTTCAGGCAGAATACACACTAGCACAGTGACAGTTGCTGTACT
This sequence comes from Spirochaetota bacterium, assembly GCA_022704665.1. Classification (GTDB taxonomy): domain Bacteria; phylum Spirochaetota; class Spirochaetia; order Treponematales; family Rectinemataceae; genus Rectinema. The sequence goes on from JAKJFY010000124.1 coordinate 1,027, forward strand.
ACCTGAAATGGAAGAGACAGAGATCGAGATAAGGCCAGAAGATCTGCGCATCGATGTAATGCGGTCTTCTGGTCCTGGTGGTCAAAGTGTCAATACAACCGACTCCGCCGTGCGCATTACACATATTCCAAGCGGCTTAGTTGTTCACTGCCAAGATGAGAAGAGCCAGATAAAGAATAAGGCAAAGGCCATGAGAATCCTAAGGGCAAGGCTTTTTGAGATCGAAGACAATAAACGCCAGGCAGAGCGTTCTGCGGAACGACGAAATCAAGTTGGAACCGGAGATCGTTCCGAGCGTATCAGGACCTACAATTTTCCGCAGAATCGCTTGACCGACCATAGGATAGATTTGACTCTATATAAGCTCGACCTCATCATGGAAGGTGATCTCGATGAATTGCTCGATGCACTTATAGACTGGAACAGAGAGCAGGTGCTAATAGCCGAAGAACGCTAGATGTCATGACCTATCGAGAACTTATCTTGAATGAATCTTGCAGTTTTTCTGAGAGCGATACTCCTTTTCTAGATGCAGTTTTGCTTTTGGCACATAGCCTCGGTATATCGAAAGAGAAGCTTTTTTCGATACTCCCTGAGTCTGTAGATTTTATTCCTCAATCCTTCTTCGAATTGACAGAGCGCAGAAGAAATGGCGAAAGCATAGCCCATATTCGAGGTTTTCGTGAGTTCTATGGTCGGGAATTTTTGGTTAACGATGATGTATTATCGCCGCGCCAAGATACAGAGGTCTTGGTGGAAGCCGCGCTTGAATCCTCAAAGTTATTCGAGCCTGTAGTAGGCATTGAAGAAGGTCTTAAAGCGGGCGGAGGGATTTCCATTCTCGATCTTTGTACTGGTTGTGGCGCAGTAGCAATCAGCCTCGCAGCCGAAAAGCCATGGTTTAAGGTAACAGCCTTGGATATATCATCTGCGGCTCTCGACATTGCAAAGAAAAATGCACAAAGGCTTTTGACTGCTTCTTCCCTAATTTTTATAGAATCCGATCTCTTTTCTGTAATAGAT
>JAKJFY010000125.1:0-2048 GCA_022704665.1 Spirochaetota bacterium
CTTCTGCTATTTCGTATCGCCACTTTCCAAGCACATCATCTCTCTCTCGAAGAGTATTTCCAATTCTCGCATTTATTTTGGCTGCTTCTTTATCGATATCGTAGAGCCGAACGATTCCTCCGAGCGATCCTTCCAAAGCGAGATCGCTCATCAGTGTCCAAGCCCAGCCACGTGAGCCTCCACCGATATAAGCTATGACGAGATCTAATGGGTTATCGTTGTCCGCAAAAGGAAAGGTGTTTTTTTCATTATCAGAATCGAAAGAGCTGGAAGCATGATTTGCCATTTTTTATTCCTTGGATAGAACTCAGATCTTGTTGCCCAACAATACTATATTTAGACCTAAATGAAAAGGATAAGCTAAAAATAATCGTGGATAAAACTCGCGCCACTAAGTTAATCCAGCTCTATGAAGATCGACGAGCAATAAGAGTTGGCGCCAGTTTGATCATGCTTGGCTCTGGATTTCGACCATCGATGCGCTCGAAAAGCATAGTCGCACCGAGTTCTCCCATGTATTCAAGAGGCTGAGCGAATGTAGTGATAGGAATTGGCCAAAAAGAGGCGAATTCACGATCATCATAGCCAATTATATGTAGATCCCGAGGAATTGATATTCCGGAAGCCAGCGCGCGGTTTATAGCTCCTGCGGCCATATAGTCGTTTGCGCAAAAGACTGCATCCAGATCGGGACAAGCCTTCAATAAGGCATCAAAGCAATAAGAGCCAGATTCGGCACCAAAGTCCCCATGTACTACCCTTTCTGAGGCATCGAAAGGAATACCACATTCTTCCAGCCCTTTTTCGAAACCTAAAAGGCGTTCTTTGCTTGCAAGCCTGTTCTCAGGACCAGCTATCATGGCAGGATACCGAGCGCCCTTAGAAACCAAATGCATCGCAGCCTCTTTCCCACCCCCGAAATCGTCTGGATGGAGAGATGGAATAGTAGGATCAACGAAAGTGTTTATTGTCACCAAAGGTATATTGGAAAGATCGAAAGTTTTCGGGCTTATTTCTTGACGTACACCATAGGCAATAATGATGCCATCGACCCTTCGTTTGCGCAAAAAATCTATACCATGAGCCAAATCGTAATTGAACCCAACGCCGCTTGTAAAAAGCAGAAAACAATTCTTCTCGCGAACTATTCGTTCAACACCATGAATTATTCTTGCGGCAAATACTTCTGTAATATCAAAAGCAAAAAAACCGATAACCCCCGTGCTCTTTGTTCGAAGAGCACGGGCGGCAGGGTTGGGTTCGTAACCGAGTTGCTCAATTGCTTGAAATATTCTCTGTCTTGTTACCTGGCTTATAGGACGTTTTCCGCTAAGCGCATGGCTCACCGTCGAAACCGATACTCCTGCATGTTCTGCGACATCTCGAATCGTTACCATTGATCTAGAATATCATCTTAGCCCTGTTTATTGCGATAGGCTCCCTTGACTCTAAGAGAGAGTCGCTTTGGAGCTTTGTCAAAATTGAATGCTACACTCTTGCCCATTTCGACTTCATTCTCGTCATAGAGCATGAAACCATCGGGCACCGAAAATCGCCATTTCTTTATAAAGACCGAGGAATTATGTTTGTCATCGACGCTTTCGGTCTGCGTTATATTGAGACAATAACAATTTTCTTCTTCCATTGTGTATTCCATCTTCCATCGCCAGAAGCTCCCGAGAATAAAATCGCTCTCTCCATCATCCTCGCTATGGATGCAAGCAATAGGCAGTAAGTCGATGTCGCTTTTTTCTGCGGGAGGGATAACAATGAATTCATAGCCATCCAAAAGTGATTTGCCAATTGCCTCAATTTTGCAAAACGTAGGGATTACGGTACCGCATCTGAAAAAGTATCTAATCTCGTCTAGACCATAATGGAAACGCAAAGTCTCCCCGCCTTTATATATGATTTGAGAAATTGGATCGAACCAGTTTATCCCATTGGGAAGCTGCATCGATACTTCGTCTTTGCCTTGCTCGGGTGGGGCGGGTATCAAGATGGCATCTCCAGCCATCCTATCTAGGCTATCTAATTGAAGTGAAATA
>JAKJFY010000126.1:0-2034 GCA_022704665.1 Spirochaetota bacterium
GTCCGAGCATAAACCCAAGCCTAAACCCAAGCCCACGGCGCACATTCAGACAGGATGATCAGGATAACTAAGGATAAGACACGATACAGGTAGCGCGCGACGCGTGGAATTGGCATGCAGAGCAAGATGATAGATCGATTCACAATGAAGTTATCGCATTTTTGCAACCAAAATAAACCTATCGCCGACTATAAAGTATGAAAACAGCAAGGAGATCCAAAATGGCTAAAAAATTGTTTTCTGTGATCGCAATAGGATTCTTTTATATATGGGCCCTTACTGCACAGAATGCGCTTCCTGCTTATGGCAATGCAGCAGCGAAGTATTGATCCATGGCTTTTCATTTGAATCCCATGTTTTGTCGCAAATATTGCTGTCTATTTTCAGCTATCATGTCATAATATTCATAACTCATTCTATAGGCTGATTATAATCTTCTTTTGATAGAGCGCCCGTGCGATCGCAGTCAAGATTCCTATGATAAATAAGAATTGAGTGGCCGCTAGTGCGGGACAAGTATCCCTATACCACCACGACGCCTTAGGCAGCGCGAAAAGCCCGAGCAGCAAAAGATGGAGGATGTAGAGAAAGATCGGATTGCGCCCCCACCACACAAAAAATTGCGTGATCGGTCCATATTGGCTGCCTCTAAGTCCGATCCTCGTAGAAGACAGACCATAGATAACAGCGCTGATGCCAATGGAAAGAATACAATAAGTTGCTGATACTCTATTCTTGCTTACTGGGACGAACTGCCCTAGACCAATTCCCAAAGCTGAAAAGAACAACCCCACCACGATAAATGTAAGTGCAGCTCTTTCGCACGCTGATGGTGCATTCCTCTCTTCTCCATTAATTAGATCAGCAATGCCAGAAGCTATGATGAGCATGCCTCCCCATGAAATGCTCCCCGGAAACCCGCCATGCGACGAATCGAGCACTATTGCCAGCCAGAATCGATCCAAGAGTATCTGATAGCCAGCGAGAATCAATCCACCAGAGAGTACTCGCATCCATGGTGAGAAGCCCATGAAACACAAGGCTAGAAGCCCCGCAACCCCAATCGCCTGCAGCACTCCCCAATTCATACTGCCCTGGCCTTGCTCGAACCACACCTCGCCCGCCGAAAGGATAGCGCCAATTCCCACGAGCGCTGCATAACGCCTTACAAACCTGAGAGCCGTCTGCCATCTACCACGGCTCAACAAGCTTCTGTGGTAGGATCCGCTATATGTCAACGCGATCGCGAATATGAACAAAGGCGCAATTGCATCTATACAGGTGAATCCTATATCGGGAGCGTGCTTCAGCCATGCTGGAACCCAAGAAATACCCGCAGAATAATTCGCAAAAACCATGAGCACTATCGCCAACCCGCGGAACCTATCGATTTCGGGGCTTCTCTCGATATCAGCCATCGAATAATCCTTTGCCCTATTCTAGCACTATAAGGCGATGAAAATCTCAAAATTGAAGTAGCACACGACGAATTTGCAATGACTTTAAGTAGCACAATATGATTTTCATTGAAGGTCGCGACCTTTATTATTTAGAGAAATGAGTTATCATCCTTGGCCTATCGCTTATGCCATCGAGAATGCAGATGGCTCTGAGACACTCAAGACAGCTGCCGCGGGGGCACTTTGAAAGCTATGATTATCTCATTTCCGCAAAAGGAAAAATAATGAAAATAAAAACAATCTTTATGATTTGTTTGTTTATGCTTTTTACCGCAATGGGATCCTGGTCTGAGAACGGAGAAGCGCAATCAATCTCTCCTGAGAGCGTCTATGAACTTTTAGCGAGCAAACAAGATATTATTCTCATCGATGTACGTACTCAGCTCCTTCTTAGCCTTGGATATATGAATGTATGAAACATGTGGGCCTTTCCTTATGGCCTTTTGAGATAGAACAGGGAAAGTTTGCTCGTCACTTTGCAGGATCAGAGTCGGTTTTGAGAAAATCACTCGTTTATGCGAGCGTATTTCTGGGATAGTATACTAGGCGATGCCCAAGTATGCGCGTTTTACCA
>JAKJFY010000127.1:0-1967 GCA_022704665.1 Spirochaetota bacterium
GGCGGAAATACCGAGGATCGATTTCAACGACGATCCGACCTGATGCTTGATCTATACCTTTTTCATCAATCCCCTGGCCTTTCCATTCCAAATCGATGCCTGCTTCACAAAACGCCATCGTAATAAGATCGCGCACCGAAGTTGTAACTCCTGTGGCCATTACATAATCGTCTGGTCTTTCTTGCTGCAGAATAAGCCACATAAGCTCTACATAATCACCGGCAAAACCCCAATCACGCTTTGCGTCGATGTTCCCCATATAAAGCTTATCTTGGATACCCATCTTTATCCTAGCTGCTGCACGTGTCACCTTGCGAGTCACAAAAGTTTCGCCACGCCGCGGGCTTTCGTGGTTAAACAGTATGCCATTGGAGGCATGCATCCCATAGCTCTCGCGATAATTCACAACGATCCAATATGCAAAAAGCTTTGCGCATGCGTATGGGGAACGAGGATAAAAAGGAGTGAGCTCGCGCTGCGGTATCTCTTGTGCTTTTCCAAAGAGCTCTGAAGTCGACGCCTGGTAGAAGCGTACCTTCTTTTCCATGTGAAGTATACGAATTGCCTCCAGAAGTCGCAGCGTACCAAGCCCATCCACATCGGCGGTGTACTCCGGAATTTCAAAAGAAACCTGCACATGGCTTTGGGCTCCAAGATTGTACACCTCAGCAGGTTGAACCTGCTCAAGAATTCTTATTAGACTGCTCGAGTCACACAGGTCGCCATAGTGAAGATGAAACCTCACATCCTTCTCATGCGGATCCTGATAGAGATGGTCCACCCTATCGGTATTAAAACTCGATGAGCGGCGCTTTATGCCATGGACATCATACCCTTTTTTAAGAAGAAACTCGGCAAGATATGAGCCGTCTTGACCGGTTATACCGGTGATTAGCGCTGTTTTCATACTTACTTCTTTAGAGAAAAGTTATTCTCACTATATGAAACTAGAAAGCATATATATCTTATCTTAGTATTATCTATTTTTATCTGAATCCGTTTTTGTTCCATATAATGTCATCAACAATGTATGTATAGCTCTGAATTATCTTCACAACCTTCTGCGAAACATTATTATCGCAATAATCCTTGGGCCTATGATCTTCCCCATCAAAGGAACTGATTGCGAGGGCAACCGATTGTAAGAGGCTCTCTGCCGTATACCCTCCAATCACGATCGTCCCCTTGTCGAGCACTTCTGGCCGCTCGGTGGAGTTGCGCAATAGCACCGCAGGGAACCTCAAAATTGCAGATTCTTCGCTCAAGGTTCCTGAATCTGAGATGACGCACAGTGCGTCGCACTGTAAGCGGCAATAGTCAGTAAAGCCAAGGGGCTTTACATTGCGGATGAGCGGATTGAGCGACACGTGGTTTGCTTCAAGTCGTTTCCACGTGCGCGGATGCGTCGAAAACACAATGGGAAGGCCATAGGTTTCTGCAAGGCGATTGAGCGCGCTGACAAGCTCGCCAAACTTATACTCGATATCGATATTCTCTTCGCGGTGCATTGAAAGCACAAAGTACTTTTTCTTTTCAACGCCGTATTCTTCAAGCGCCTTTGACGCTTCGATTTTAGCCCTGTTGCGCTCAATCACCTCAGTCATCGGTGAGCCAGTCACAAAGATGTGTTCTTTACGGATACCTTCCGCAAGTAGATAGCGACGTGAATGCTCGGTATAGGGAAGATTGATATCCGCAATATGGTCGACGATCTTGCGATTGATCTCTTCAGGTACATTTTGGTCGAAGCAACGATTGCCTGCTTCCATATGGAAAATGGGAACCTTGAGGCGCTTTGCGGGAATTGCGCATAAGGCTGAATTCGTATCGCCTAACACAAGGAGCGCGTCGGGCTTTTCTTCTGATAGCAGTTTGTACGACGCCGCAATGATATTCCCCATCGTCTCGCCGAGGTCGTCTCCGACAACGTTGAGGTAGTGGTCGGGCGCCCTGAGCTCTAAGTCCTT
>JAKJFY010000128.1:0-291 GCA_022704665.1 Spirochaetota bacterium
ACCCTCGACATGAGCCGCTTTGCTTCGATCGGCGTCATTAAAAACGAACCCGAGTACGATGCTGCGGCGCTGACTCGCTTTGAAGACGCGATCCATGCAATGCGGAGCCGTGGCGTATGGACCCGCCAGGAGCTCATCGATCTTTTTAATGCCACTATCCCAGAGTTTGCACACAAAGAGACCGGCAAATTCCTGGACGGGAGAATGTGATGCTGCAGGCCGCGCTCATTCGCTTTTTCGACATAGTGTTTTCTGCGCTCGCCATGATCGTACTTTTCCCATTTATGATTC
>JAKJFY010000128.1:436-1854 GCA_022704665.1 Spirochaetota bacterium
CATCCTCCCTATGGGCAAGTTCCTGCGCAAAACCAAGATCAACGAGCTTCCCCAGCTTGTCAACATCCTTATTGGCCAAATGAGCGTCGTTGGCCCACGTCCACAAGCACGGCGCCATTACGAACTCTATTCGGACGCGGTTAAGCGCGAAATCGACAAGGTGCCACCCGGGTTGTCTGGAATCGCATCGATTGTCTTCCGCGACGAAGAAGCCATCCTCGACCAGGTGCAGGGCGACCGAGACCATTTCCACGACACGATGATTGCGCCGTACAAGGGGGAGCTCGAAGTCTGGTGGGTGCAGCACCGCACCCTTGGTAATTACTTCAAGATCATCGTCATGACCGTGATTGTGCTTTTTGCGCCGCACAGTAGACTGTACCACAAATGGTTCAGGGACCTGCCGCCCGTGCCTAAAGAGCTACAAGAAGTCTTATGAAAAATACCGTTCATCCTTTCCCATCCTGCCCATCCTATCAAGAGACTATCCCGTACATCCTATTTCATCCTGCTAAAAAATTATCCAGCTCATCCGGTCAAAAAACCCCCTACATCATGCAAAATTCTGAATATCCTGTCGAAGCTTTCTTGTTAAACAGGACTGCACGAATATGCGTCGATGATATAATATAGTCAGAAACCCAGAGAGGAAGGAATGTCAGATCAGAAATTAGAAATGGAAGGTCAGGTCGCACAGAGTAGCCAAGAGAAAAACAGAGACAACGAGGAGATTAGCCTGCTCGATCTTGTCGCGGTGCTCTGGAAGCGCAAGTGGCTCGTAATTGCCATAACCGGCCTCGTAGCCTTTGGTTCGCTCGCTTATTCGATAGGTTCGCTGCTTATGCCTCCCGACAAGAGCTATCTGCCGAATGTCTACACGCCCAAGGCGACGATGCTTATTTCATCGGGGACCACAAGCAGCCTTTCGTCATTGTTATCATCGTCGGGGCTCTCGGGCCTTGCAGGCATGGCGGGAGTCTCAGCAGGAGGCAATGCGAATCAGCAGCTTGCAAAAGTATTGGCTACTTCCAACACAACGCTCGATAGGCTAAACCAAAAATTCGATCTCACCACCCGCTACAAGATAAAAAAGGACCCCATTTCCAGTACGAGGAAAGCTGTTCTCAAAAACCTGTCGGCCGCCATTGATGAAGAATCGAATATATTCACGATATCATTTACCGATAAGGATCCTGTTTTTGCCAAAGAAATAGTAGACGAAACAGTAACAATCCTCTCTGAACGGTTTGCACAATTGAGTGGCAATCAAGCTATTCAGCAAAAGGCGCTCCTTGAAAAACGCCTTGCGGATGTCGATGCCGCTATCAGCACTCTCGAGGCTCAGGTCAAAGAATTCCAGAAGAAATACGGCGTCGTCCAAGTCGAGGCTCTCGCCACAGAGCAGATAACAATTCTCG
>JAKJFY010000012.1:0-16174 GCA_022704665.1 Spirochaetota bacterium
CCGACTGTGACAGAACCAAAGAAGTGCCGCCTTAAGCTCTCGTATTTCTCTTTCCAAGAGAGAGCTTCTCTCTGAAGCGCACCCACCTCATTGTGGTGTTGTACGACAAGCGTTCCAATGATGTCTTTCAGCGCCACCACATCATCAGGTAGATGCTCCAGCGTCGCAGTATCCATACAAAGACTATAGCATAAATAGTATTGAATATCAATACTATTCCTTTAATATACCGTACTATAGTGCATTGCTCTGTGCTTTTTGAAGATGTCAATTCCTACTAAAAGAAGCCTAAAGACAAAGTAGTTCCCTGAGAGTAGCTCCTTCGGTTTCTTTGCTTCAGCAATCTGCGCAAGCCCATTAATCTGCTTTCGCATATCGGTGAAGCCCATCACTAAATAAATCTTTCGATTCTTCTTAAGGTACATCTTCCTATATTCCTTTCAGAATACAGGATACTCACCTTTTTTCTACTTGAGGAACGGTGCGGAATTGACGGTTACGTAAAGCTAATAATAAAGAGATAGGTAATATTCCAGTTATAGGTTCTGGAGGTATATATTCAAGCACAAAAAAACCTCTTGTAAATTATCCAACGATAGTAATAGGAAGAAAGGGAACAGCTGGCAAAGCATGGCTGTTATTAGAACCATGTTATCCCTCAGATACAACTTTTTATTTGAGTTGGAAAAAAGAAGTAGATATAAAATACCTTTATAATTATATGATAATGAATCCATTGTCGGGGGAACATGCAAAAACAACATTACCAAGTCTTCAAAAGCCAGATTTAGTAAATTACATCTTCCCCCTCCCTCCTCTTCCCGAACAGCAAAAGATTGCGGCGGTGCTTTCTGCAGTTCAGACAGCAAAGGAGAAGACCGAGGCGATGATAGCCGCCACAAAAGCCCTCAAAAAATCCATAATGAAACACCTGTTCACCTATGGAGCCGTGCCACCAGAGGAAGCAGAAAACGTTCGACTCAAGGAAACAGAAATCGGAAAAATGCCGGAAAATTGGGAAGTGGTGAAACTGGGAGAAGTGGCAGAAATAAAAGGTGGAAAGCGCCTTCCAAAAGGACATTCTTTTTCACCTGTTCCAACACTTTATCCATATATCAGGATTGTTGATTTTTATAATGGATCTGTTAAACTTACAGATTTAAAATATCTAAAGCCTGAAGACAGAGAAATCATAAAAAATTATATAATTACAACCAAAGATGTATATATTTCAATTGCTGGTACTATAGGGTTAGTTGGAATTATTCCAAAAGACTTGGATAAAGCAAATATTACAGAAAATGCCGCAAGATTGATCATACTTAATTCATCAAAATTAGATAGATTATTTATAGTTGGATTCTTATCCTCAAAACAAGGACAGAATGAAATTATTATCAGGACTACTAAAACATCACAACCAAAATTAGCGCTTACTAGAATTAAGCAAATTCAACTTCCTCTCCCTCCTCTCCCCGTTCAGCAGAAAATTGCTTCCATCCTTTCCGCCATCGATGCTAAAATCGAAGCTGAGGAGAACAAGAAGCAGGCGCTCGAGGAACTGTTCAAAACGTTGCTCGATAATCTTATGACAGCAAAAATTAGAGTGAATCATCTGGAGGTGCCCTCATGAGTACATTAGGAGGCGAACAATATTCGGTTCAAAAGCCCATCCTCCAGTATGTACAGGAATCGGATACAGAATACGTTGCGCAGAATGGGGCAGAAGTGTTGCTTAATCTTGGCTGGCAATACGTCAATCCCGATGAAGCCCTACGCCTGCGAGGCGGAGAAACGAGCATTATCTTCAGAGATGTTTTCATCAGTCAACTGCAAAAGCTCAATCCGGGCTTCGCAGATCATCTTATGGCAGAGGACATTATTAAAAAAATTGAAACCGTCGCGGCGAACATTGAGGGGAACTTTACCGTATGGGAGTATCTAAAGGGTTTAAAAACCGTCTTTGTTCCCAGCGAAAGGCGGGAGCGCAACATTACCCTACTCGATACCCAAAATATTGATCGCAATATCTTTCACGTTACGGACGAGTTCGAGTTTACCAATGGCACCAAAACCATCAGACAGGACATCGTCTTTCTCATCAACGGTATTCCTCTTTTGTTTATCGAGACCAAAGCAGCATCAAAGGTAGAAGGCATGAGCGAGGCGCTGGAGCAGGTAAGGCGCTATCATCGCGATTGCCCTGAGCTTCTTGCCGTGCTGCAAGCCTATGCCATAACTCACATTGCAAAATATTATTATAGCGCTACATGGAACACCTCAGAAAAGTTGCTCTTCAACTGGAAGGAAGAGACAGGTGGAAATTTTGAGCAGCTTGTCAAGGCATTTTTCGATAGAGAACGAATTCTGAAGCTGATTACCGATTTTATCCTCTTTACCCGTCAGGACGATGAGCTAAAAAAGGTGGTATTGCGGCCGCATCAGATGAATGCCATAGGCAAAATTATAGAAAGGGCACAGGACCCGCAAAAACATCGGGGACTGGTGTGGCATACACAAGGCTCGGGCAAAACCTACACCATGATTGTTGCCGCGCAAAAGATCATCGAAAATCCACTCTTTGAAAATCCTACCGTCATTATGCTAGTAGATCGAAATGAGCTCGAAAGTCAGCTCTTTGCCAACATCACCGCTGTGGGCATCGGGAATGTCGAGGTCACCGAGAGCAAGGAGCATCTACGGGAACTGCTTTCACGCGACAGGCGCGGTCTCATCATCACCATGATTCACAAATTCGAGGGAATACCAGAGAACATCAACACGCGCAAGAATATTTTCGTATTGGTGGATGAAGCACACCGAACCACCGGTGGGAAGCTCGGCAACTACCTCATGGGCGCGCTGCCAAATGCCACTTACATAGGATTTACCGGTACGCCTATCGATAGGACGCAGTATGGCCAGGGTACCTTTGTTACCTTTGGGAAAGATGATCCGCCGCATGGCTATCTCGATAAATACAGCATTTCCGAATCCATAGAGGATGGCACAACGGTGCCACTTTACTATACCCTTGCACCCAACGATCTGCGCGTTGAAAAGGAAGTGCTCGAAAAGGAATTTCTCGATCTTGCCGAAGCCGAAGGCATCAGCGATATCGAAACGCTCAACAAGGTCCTAGAAAAAGCGGTAACCCTGAGAAACATGCTCAAGAACAAAGAACGAGTGGGAAAGATTGCCATTTATATTGCAGATCATTACAAAAAATATATTGAACCCATGGGATACAAGGCCTTTGTGGTGGGCGTGGATAGGGAAGCCTGCGCTTTGTATAAAAAGGAGCTGGACAAATATCTGCCGCCGGCATATTCAGAGGTAGTGTACAGCTCCGCTTTCAACGATCCACCTGAGCTGGCTACCTATCAGCTTTCAGAAACAGAAGAAAAACGGATACGCACAGCGTTTCGCAAGTCGAATGAGCTACCAAAAATTCTGATAGTAACTGAAAAACTTCTTACCGGTTTTGATGCGCCCATTCTCTACTGCATGTACCTCGATAAGCCCATGCGCGACCATGTGCTGTTGCAGGCAATCGCCCGGGTGAACCGTCCTTACGAGGATAACGAGGGCAGAAAAAAGTCGTCGGGCTTTGTGCTCGACTTTGTCGGCATTTTTGACAATCTCGAAAAAGCACTTGCCTTTGACTCTCAGGATATTGAAGGGGTGGTTCGTGATATTAATGTTTTAAAGGAACAATTCAAGGATAACATGCAGACTGCCAAAAAGCAGTACATTACGCTTATCGCGGGCAAGTACCAGGATAAGGCAGTAGAAGCTGTCCTAGAATACTTCAGAGATGAAGAAAAGCGGCAGGAATTTTACCGGTACTTTACGCAATTATCCCAGTTTTACGAGATCATCTCGCCCGACGATTTTCTTAGGCCATATTTGGATGACTACGAAACCCTTTCCCGAATGTATAAGATTCTACGGGAAAGTTACGACCGGGGCATTCTTATTGACCACGATTTTACAAAAAAAACCGCGCTCCTTGTCCAGCAACATACCACGGGCAGTGCCATAGGAACGACGCTGGAAGTCTGTGAAATAAACGAAAAAACACTCAAACGCATAGAAGAAAGCAAGGCCTCTGATACGGAAAAGGTATTCAATCTGATTAAAAGTATAGAAAAAACAGCTGAACAACTGGGCAACACAGCTCCCTACCTTGTTTCTATTGCCGAAAAGGCTGAGCATCTTGTCAAGCTTTTTGAGGATAGGCAACAGAATACAAAAGAAACGCTCGAAAAACTCAAAGAAATAATCAAGGAAATTAACGCTGCCCAAAAAGAGCAGGCAGAAAAGGCAATGTCATCTGAGGTCTTCACCGTTTACTGGATGCTCAAAGAAGAAGGCCTGCTCAACGCAGAAGCACTGGCAAATAGCCTACAGGAAGTATTTGCAAAATACCCGTACTGGCACAATAGCGAACGTTATGAGCGAGAAATCAGAAGAAGCCTCTATAAGGCATTAACACAGGCAGGCATACAGGATGTAACAAGGATTCCAGCCATAGCACAGAATATCATAAAAATATTAAAAACAGGGCAGGCTGTGCAATGACCGTAAAAGCCCAACCAATGACCACGAGAGCATTTAAAGAAGAAGTACTGACGCTCGCTAAAATTGTTAATGTTACCCCAAAAGAAATTCACGTCCAATCAATGAAGCACAAATGGGCAAGCTGCTCAAACAAAGGCAGACTCACCTTCGACAAAAGCCTCCTCGACCAACCCGATGAAGTCCGGCTAAAGATCATCCTACATGAGCTTTTGCATCTCAAATACCCAAACCATGGTAAAATGTTCAAATCGTTGCTTGCCACTTACCTTGCCAGACTCAGCCAAATTATCGATCCTAATCTGGGACTTGGTTGTGGAAATCCAGTGGCTCTTTCAACCATAAAAGAAGGCGATGGAGTCCTAAATTTAGAAAGTGGTGCCGGTTTTGATGCTTTTCTTGCTGCCAAAAAAGTTGGCCATAGTTGAGTGCACGTTATACGGACGCTTTCTTCCCGAGTAGGAGATATACAAAGCAATATACGAGAAGAAAGAAAGATGACCACAAATGAGGAAAAGGAACTTAGGCAGTCTATAGAAAACGGTGAATGGACTACTGTCCCCAACTTCGACGAGATTAAGCAGAATCTTACGAAAGCAGCCGCTGAAACTGCAATGAAGGACTTTAGGATCAATGTCCGTATCTCTAAACGTGATGTTGAAGCATTAAAAACTAAAGCACTTGAGGATGGTATTCCTTACCAGACGCTGGTGACGAGCATTCTCCACAAGTATGTAACGGGAAGACTCAAGGAGCCTGCAACAGATAAGGAATAACATCGATAGTCTACAATCGAGTTAGCCATTTGGAAATTGAAAAAGGTCAATAGATGAAAGACGATGAAATGAAGCGAATTGTTAAAACAAAGTATTCAAGAATTGCAAAAAGTGGTTGAAAAAGGAACTCTGCTAGTGAGATTTCTTGATAAGATCCAACATGTGCCCTCAAGGAGCTATGAATCTTCGCAGGCGCTCGATCTGCTCGGCCACACGAGCTGGCGCAGGCCCGCCTATTTGGGATCGGCGTGCAACACAGGCAACAGGGTCAAGATATTCCGTAAGCTCCCTTGCATCGATCGCGGCCTTCTCAAAGGAATCATGGACTGCAAGATCAGCCTGCACAATTTCGCGCAGGCTCTTTTTTTCATGCGTGCAGTGTTCCACAAGCTGCTTAGCCGCCTGATAGGCAGTACGGAAAGGAATTCCTTTCTTTACTAGAAATTCGGCGACATCTGTCGCTTCGATATAGCCTTCATCGAGCGCGGCGCGCATTGCAGCGATATTTGGCTCAATGCTTTGAACAAGGACCGCAAAGGCTTTGAGCGACCCCTCTATCGTATCTTCGATATCGAAAAAAAGCGATTTGTCCTCCTGGAGATCGCGATCGTAGGCGTAGGGCAGCCCCTTTTCCATGGTGAGCAGGGCCTGAAGGCCGCCGAACACTCTGCCTACCTTGCCTCGAATGAGCTCTGCAGCATCTGGATTGCGCTTTTGCGGCATTATGCTCGAACCTGTGCTTGCACAAGGCGAAATTGTAATGAACCCATACTCCGAAGAAGCCCATAGACACATGTCTTCACAGAAGCGCGAAAGATGCATCATGAGTGTCGCTGCGGCTGCTGCATACTCTATGGCAGCATCGCGGTCAGCAACGGCGTCCATTGTGTTCATACTCGTTCTGGCAAATCCTAAGAGGCTCGCAGTGCGCGCTCGGTCGATAGGCAATCCGCTCCCTGCGAGCGCTCCAGCACCGAGCGGGCTTTCATCTGCTCGCAGGCCTGCATCGTGGAAGCGAAGCGCATCGCGTTCGAGCGCTGCGCACCATGCAACGAGGTGGTGCGCCAGCGTGATAGGTTGGGCTCGCTGGAGGTGGGTGTAGCCTGGCATGAGAGTTTCTGTATGCTCTTGGGCTAGATCGAGGCAGGCACCTATCGCCCCTTTTACAAGATTTTCGGTCCGATGGCAGGCATTCCGCACATGGAGTTTGAAGGCAACCGCGACCTGGTCGTTACGACTTCTGCCCGCATGGATGGCCTTGCCGACATCGCCGAGCCTGCTCGTCAGTTCTTCTTCCAAAAAACTATGCACATCCTCCGCGCGCGGATCCACTACTAAAGAGCCTGCCTCGAGCTCTTTGCGTATCTTTGCCAATTCGTCTACGAGCAAGCTTGCATCCTGAGGCGCAAGGATACTCTGCTCTCCGAGCATGATAACATGTGCCTGCGAACATTCTATATCTTCGAATACGAGGCGCGCATCTGCTGCAATACTAGAAAGAAACTGTTCGATTATTGGATCGAGCTCTTTGGCTTTACTAGCTTCCCAGAGTTTTCCCATGAGATATCAGTCTCCTGCATGGGCAGTATAGCCCGAGTTCCCTGGTTTGACGACATCGGGAGCTACAGCAATGCCATACTTCTTGATTCGCTCATTGAGTCGTGCCCTGACTTTTGTTGGCAAACCGAAGAGATTGATGAAGCCTGTCGAATCATTGTGAGAGAACAAAGGCCCTGTGGTAAAGCTAGCAAGACTTGCATCATAAAGCGAATAGGGAGATTTTGAGCCGGCAAAAATCATATTTCCCTTATATAGCTTGAGCATAACCTGGCCAGCGACTACATTCTGGGTCGAATCGATAAAAGCCCGCAGAGCGGTACAAAGAGGACTGAACCACTCTCCTTCATAGAGGATCTCTGCAAAACGCTGGGCCACTGTCATCTTGAATGAGAGTGTCTTTTTGTCGAGACAAAGCTGCTCTAATCTGTCGTGTGCTTCCATTATTATAGTGCCACCAGGAGTTTCATAGACCCCACGTGACTTCATCCCGACCACGCGATTCTCTACCATATCGGCAATGCCAATGCCATTTGCTCCTCCGATTTTGTTTAGCTTGTGCACTATCGAAACCGGATCGAGTTTCTCGCCATTTATCGAAACAGGAGCACCATGCTCGAATGCTAGGGTCACATATTCAGGCTTGTCTGGAGCTTTTTCTGGAGTAACACACATCTTGAGCATGCCTTCGAAATGGGGCTCATTCGAAGGGTCTTCCAGATCGAGGCCTTCATGGCTGATATGCCAGAGATTGTCATCGCGGCTATAGGAATCTGACTTCTTCATCGGCACTGGAATTCCATGAGCTTCGAGGTAGGCTATTTCCTCTTCTCTACTCTGAATATCCCAGATACGCCATGGAGCGATCACTTCCATTTCAGGAGCAAATGCCTTTACTCCCAATTCGAAGCGAACCTGATCGTTGCCCTTCCCGGTGCATCCATGAGCAATTGCATCGGCGCCCTCTGCAAGAGCAGTTTCCGTAAGACCTTTGGCAAGGAGCGGACGCGCTGCGCTCGTACCAAGCAAATATTTTTTTTCGTATGGAGTACCTGCTTTTACAAGAGCCCATAAGTATTCTTTGACAAATTCTTCTTTCTGATCGAGCTTGATAAACTTCGATGCTCCCGAAGCAAGGGCTCTAGCGCCAATCGCGTCGAAATCAACTTCTTGACCGACATCGCCGCAAACCGCGATCACGTCGCAGTCATAATGCTCCTTGAGCCAGGGTACTATGACCGTTGTATCCAGTCCGCCAGAATAGGCAAGCACAATTTTCTTTTTCATAAGTCTATTTCTCCCTTGAATAAATATGTAATTTAAAACTATTGTATCAAGACCTTAGGCCTTATCTCCCGAGGGCGTATTTATCCATATATTAGCTAGCTTTGAACAAAGTCAAGAAAGCACAACGTGAATAAGTTCATTTTCTTGAAGATATTATAGGTCGACATAATACTTTATGCAATATGTTCTGCATGAATATGTAAACTCTTTTGAACGATACTAAATATACCTTATTCTTAAATAAATAAACATTGACAGAATTATAATTGGGAGCGAAAATTGCGCTCAGGAGGTTCATATGATCTATCGTAAATTTTTGCTTTCTGTTGTAGCACTTCTTATTGCAATCCTACCAGTTACTGCATTTACTCCTAAAAAAGAGTATACGATGCAAGTAAATGTAACCCAAGTTGTGGATTGGGGTGCTGGCGCACAGAAATTCGCTGATCTGGTTGCCCAGAAGACAAACGGAGTCATCAATATAAAGCCATATTGGAGTTCGTCGCTTCTTGCTGGTAAGCAGACCAACTGGTATCAAGCAGTAGCGGATGGAGCTATCGACTTCGCTACCGAATCGACGATGAACGCCAGCAATGTAATTCGTCCTTTCAATCTCTTCAGCCTACCATTCTTCATCAATACTTACGATAATGTCGACAAGATCGAAAATGGCAAAGCCGGTGCTCGCATCATAGCAGAAATGGAAAAAGGCGGAGTCAAGTTCCTTGCATGGGGAGAAAACGGCTTCCGACAAATCACCAATTCCAAACGCGAAATAAAAACCCCAAAAGATGTTGAGGGGCTTAAAATCCGCGTTGTTGGATCGCCGATAATGATCGATATCTTCAAGCAACTAGGTGCAGATCCAATCAATATGAACTGGGGAGATGCGGTAACAGCTTTCCAGCAAGGTGTCGTCGATGGCCAGGAGAATCCAAAAGGTGTATTAATTGGCAATAAGATATGGGAATACCATAAATATATGACCCTTTGGAATTATCTGATCGATCCGCTGGTCTTCTGCGTAAATTCACAAGTATGGAAGTCTTTCCCACCCGATATTCAGGCGCAGATACAAGAAGCAGCTCTAGAAGCCGGAGAGTGGGAAAAAGCGCTTGCTAGATGCTATCTCGATGGAGACAAATCACTCAAGATTTTCAAAGAAAAATTCAAAGATCCCAGGGATCCAGAGAATCTATTTGTTGTAGCTCCTGCCAAGGGAATGAAGATTACCATTCTCACGGCTGAAGAGATAGCAGCGTTCAAAGAAAAAACGAAACCTGTATACGACAAGTGGGTACCCACAATCGGCGAAGATATCTATAAACTTGCACTCGAAGACATGAAATAACAAGCCTTACGCCGCAACCTGCAGGTACCGTACAGTACCTTCTATTCTTGGCCGGCCCCTAAGGCCGGCTTTTTCTCTAAGGAGAACCATAATGAAGAAGAATAGGATACGTATCGATGAACTTATGAGTGCTATTTTTCTAGCAATAATGGCGATCATAGCTTTCGTCAATGTGATCAACCGATATTTCTTTCACAGAGGTTTTGCGTTTACAGAGGAAATCACTGTCAATTTATTTGTATGGATCACCCTCTTAGGAATCGCAATTGCCTTTCGACGTGGCGCTAATCTTAAGATGACAAACCTATTCGATAAGTTCTCGCCCAATCTAAAGCGAGTGGCATTGATAATATCTGCATTCCTCGGGGTCATGATATTCTGTTTTCTTATCTATAATTCCGCGCAAGAAATCTATAAGAATATGACTTTCTATCATGCATTTTCAGAAGCTCTTGGTATTCCAACATGGATATATAGCCTTGGTACACCTATATTTTCGCTATTCGTCATTAAAGAAATCATCGCAAGTGCCATCAAAGAAATAAAAGCCCTTAAGACCTCTCTTCCTTCAGGCAATTCAGAAAATCCCAAGAAGGAGGCTCAATAATGGCGGCGCTTTTGGTATTCGGAGTTTTTATCCTCCTCATTATTATAGGGGTTCCGATTGCTACATCGCTTGGTACCGCGGCAATCGGTGCAATAATGAATTATGATCTTGGAATGTCCATGATATCGAGAAATTTCGAGGCCAATATCGCCAAATTCCCCCTCGTCGCAATCCCGTTTTTCATACTTGCCGGGGTGCTCATGGACAAGTCGAAAATAGTCGATGGCATTGCGCGCTTTTTGATATTGCTCACTGGAAAGAGCCGTGGCGGATTGGCAATAGCCGCAGTGATAGCTTGCATTTTCTGGGGAGCTGTCTCGGGCTCAGGTCCAGCGACTGCCGCTGCACTTGGGCTTGTATTCATAACTCCCATGATAAAGCAGGGCTACAATAAATATTTCGCAGCAACTACCATTGCTGCTGGCGCGGGGCTTTCGATCATCATACCTCCTTCGATTTCCTTCATAGTCTATGGCCAAATAACCAGTGTATCTGTTGGAGCTTTATTCTTGGGCGGTATTATCCCAGGGGTATTAGTGGGAGTTTTCCTTATAGGAGTAGTCTATATTATATCGAGAAAAAATAATTATCGGGGAGCGGAAAAATCTGGCACTCCAAAGGAGATATTAAAAGCCTTTGTCGATTCGCTTTGGGCGCTTTTTGCTCCTGTCATAATTCTCGGTTCGATATATTTGGGAATTGCTACACCTACGGAAGCAGCCATCATGGGAGTATTCTATGCCCTATTTGTTGGAATATTCATCTATCATACCTTGACAATCGATGTGATTTATCAGGCTCTTGTAGATACGGTGGTTTCCTCTGCAGTGGTCATGTTCGTGGTCTCGATGGCCGGCATATTCTCTTGGGCGGCAGCCACACTAGGCGTCATCGATGCAGCTGCCAATCTCATTTCGAGCATAACAACAAATCAGCTCGTTTTCATGTTCCTCACAATGATTGTCATGCTCATTGCTGGAATGTTCCTCGATGCAATCTCGATAACCAACGTATTTATGCCTATGATAATGCCCGCTTTGCTTGCGCTCCACATCGATCCGCTCTATTTTGGAATTTGCCTCACAGTCTCGCTTGCCATCGGTCAGATTACACCGCCGGTTGCAGTGAATTTGTACGTCACTGCTAATCTCATCCATAGCAACATCAACAATGAGATGGTTAAATTCGTGCTCCCCATGGTGTATGCATCTGTTCTTGCTCTTATTCTTATTGTATTGATACCACAGCTTTCTCTATTCATTCCCGTTATCTCGAAATTATACATACCATGAGCATAAGGAGGTGCTCGATGTCAGAGACGAAAAATCCCTTTCCTAATCGCTTTGATTCTTTGCTAGTCGAAGAAAAGATAAAGATGCTCGAGACAATGATTCGCATAAGAACATTCGAGACTCATGTAGAAGAGCTTTTCATGAACAAAAAAATCTTCGGCTTTGTTCATCTCTATATAGGAGAAGAAGCTATAGCAACAGGAGTGATGGCAAACCTACGCACCGACGACTACATCACCTCGACGCACCGCGGACATGGACATGCCATTGCAAAAGGTGCGAATACCAGTAGGATGATGGCTGAATTATTCGGTAGAAAAACCGGCTACTGCAAAGGCAAGGGTGGCTCAATGCATATTGCCGATTTCTCTATCGGCATGCTTGGAGCAAATGGTGTCGTAGGCGGTGGATTCAATATCGCGGTGGGAGCCGCGCTTTCTTCGCAGATAAAGAAGACCGATCAAGTCGCGGTGTGCTTTTTTGGCGACGGAGCATCGAATCGAGGCACATTCCATGAAGCGCTCAATCTAGCATCGATTTGGAAATTGCCAGTGCTCTTTGTCAATGAAAACAATCAATACGCATCTACAACACCAGTGAGCTATGCGGTTTCAGCGCAGCACGTAGCGGACAGAGCAAAGGGTTATGGTATTGAGGGCTATACAGTCGATGGCAACAATGTCACCGAAGTCTACAATGCTGCTAATTATCTTGTAGAAAGAGCAAGAGAAGGAAAAGGCCCTGCACTCCTGGAATGCCTCACCTATCGAGTAAAAGGCCACTTCGTAGGAGACCCCGAACGCTATCGAACAAGAGAAGAAGTCAAGAAAATGATCGACGAACGAGATCCCATAAAACTGTATAAGAACAGACTCCTCGACGAGGGCTTAGCAAACGAGGCTGGTATTTCAAAGCTATATGATCAAGCAGAACAAGAAATACAGGCTGCAATAGAATTTGCCGAAGCAAGTCCCTTCCCTGATCCGCAAGAGGCTCTCGATGATCTATTCTCCTTTTCTCCCATGGAATTCCCGGAGGCACTGCAATGAGAACCATTTCTTTTTCTGAAGCAACTCTTGAGGCAATGCGCGAGGAGATGCGCAGAGATCCTACTGTATTCGTATATGGTGAAGATATTGTCCGCCAGGGCGGTATTTTCGGACAATTCAAGGGCTTGCCCGATGAATTTGGCGATCGTATTCGCGATACGCCGATCTCCGAGACAGCAATAGTTGGCGCTGCGCTTGGTGCAGCTCTGACCGGTACAAAGCCAGTTGCAGACATGCACTTTGCGGACTTTATAGGCGTTGCTTTCGATGAGCTCGCCAACCAAATTGCAAAAAACCGCTATATGTTCGGAGGCCAGGCGAATATTCCCTTAGTCATTAGAGCTCCAGATGGCATAAACAATCAGGCTGCGGCTCAACACAGCCAGAGTGTCGAGGGCTGGATTCAGAATATTCCTGGGCTTATCATCGTTACGCCATCCAGCCCTGCAACCGCCAAAGGCTTACTTAAATCGGCCATAAGGCAGAACGACCCAGTCATATATTTCGAGCATAAAGTCCTATATCCTCAAAAAGGACCTGTTCCTGACGGGGAATACCTAACACCTCTTGGAAAAGCGGAGATTCGCAGACCCGGAAAGGATGTCACTATCGTCGCTTATTCGATCATGGTGCAAAAATGCGAAGACGTAGCAAAGCAGCTCGAAGCCGAAGGAATAGATGTGGAGATCATCGACCTTCTCACGCTTAAACCATTCGATCGCAAGACTATTGTGGAATCCGTAAAAAAGACACATCGATGTGTGATCGCCCATGAAGCGGTGATGATTGGCGGGCTTGGCGCCGAGATAGCGGCAACCATTCAAAGCGAGGCTTTCTACTGGCTCGATGCTCCAATAGAGCGTGTGGGGGCAAAGAATATACCTGTGCCTTTTAGCCCCGTCCTAGAAAAATTTATGGCTGCCCAGAAAGAAGATATCATTCAAGCTATTTACCGCGTCCTACATAAGGAGGGCTAATCTATGGCTATCGAAATTTTGATGCCACAGTTGGGCCTCACAATGAATGAAGGCACCATAACTGAGTGGGTCAAAAAAGAAGGCGAGCCTATTGCAAAGGGAGATATCGTCTTCTATGTCGAAAATGATAAAGCAGTTGTCCCCTATGAAGCCCAAAGAGAAGGAACTCTTGGAAAGATCTTAATACAGACAGGACAGACGGTGCCCGTGGGTACGCCAGTTGCAATTCTTGCGGAAAAAGGCGAAGCACTGGAGGATGTAGCATCGCTGCATATCATAAAAGAAAGCACAAAGGAAGGTAAAGCTAAGGAAGATAATGTTAAAGCTCAGGTCATTTCAGCTGCTTTGGCGACTTCTACCCCTACTGAGATAGAGTCTAAAGCCAAGCTGGAAATACAGAAGGAAATTGTCCAGCGAGCGTCAGCAATCGAGCCCGCCGCTGAATTGGGCGACTTTATGGCTAAAGGTTTCATACCATCCTCTCCCTACGCAAGAGCCATCGCCAAAGAAAAGGACATCGACCTAGCAATGCTTAAAGGAAGCGGTCCGCAAGGCGCCATTATTGCCCAAGATGTCATTGCTGCTGGTGCGTCTAGAAGAAAGCCCTTAGCAACAGAGCCGATCACCCAAAAGCACGAAGATGTAAAACTTAGCAGAATTCGCCAGATAGCGGCGGAGCGACTTACACAGAGCTGGACCGAGATACCTCAGTTTACCCTGTCAATCGAAGCAAATGCACAAGGTCTAATAGATGCTCAGAACGCCTTCAAATCAAAAGAAGAGAAAGTCTCTATTACGGTCTTGCTGGCAAAATTGATGGCTTCAGCTGTCTCGGATTATCCATTATTGAATTCCTCTTGGCTTGGAAACGGCGAGATTAGGGTCTATAAGCATTTCAATGTTTCGATCGCGATAGATAGTCCCGATGGCCTTGTAGTGCCTACATTAAGAGACTGCGGCAATAGGGGCATCAGGGATCTTGGCCAAGAACTCATCAATCTTGCTGAAAAAGCAAGAAATAAGGCCCTTAGCCCAGATGAAATGCAAGATGGCACAATAACGCTATCAAATCTGGGAATGTTTGGCATAACCAGATTCAGAGCCATCATTAACCCGCCTCAGTGCGCAATTATCTCTGTAGGAGCCATCACAAAACGGCCGGTAGAGGGCGGCCATGAAGGCATTTCTTTTGTTCCTGTTATCGAGATTGGGCTTACGGCCGACCATCGAATCGTAGATGGCGCTTATGGGGCCCGATTCCTAAAGCACTTCAGAGATCTCATCGAACAACCAGTACTTGCATTGGGCTAGGAGAGCAATAATAGATTCAAAAGGCGCTTGAAAACCTTTTTTTATTGTTTTTCACTTGTAGTTCTTTTTTGAGCGCCTTTTTTTGGGATCATTTTTCGTGTCTCTTTCGATAAATGGTGTAAAAGCCCATTTCGCCTTGCTCAAGGCCAAAGATGCTACCAAAGGCTATTTCGCCCCGCCCCTTGGGCGGGGCGCCTTATTATAAGATATCCTTTTGTGTCGCTGAGATTAAAACGCTTTATCATCATAAAATTATATGATAGATTGATTTTATGCTACAAAATGAACTGATTTCTCCCACCTTGCAGACGAGCGAAAAAACACAACCAAGACGAAAAACCAAAAAACCTCCTCATTTTCTCTGTGTCTGCCTCAATCCGACGATCCAAAAGACCATCGTGTTCGATAAGATCGAGCCAGGAGAAGTAAATAGGACCTCGAATTGGCGAATCGATGCTGCAGGAAAGGGTGTTATTCCAACGCGAATTTTGACGCAGCTTGGAGAAAAGGCGATTCATCTTACACAGCTTGGTGGACCTACCAGATCTTGGTTCCTAACCATGTGTGCAGCCGACGGCATTTCGGTAGAATGGGTCGAGTCAGGTGCACCCATACGCTTTTGCACGACCCTCATAGAAGGGGCAGAAGGCAGGACTACCGAACTTGTCGAAGAATCTCTGCCGGTAGCACCGGAGACAAGCGATGATCTTGTAAAACGCTTTGCTGATCTAGTCAAACAGGCCGACGCCGTGCTTCTTTCAGGTACAGTAGCGGCTGGAATAGCACAGGGCACAATGACTCGCTTTGCGCGAATCGCTTGGGATGTTGGCACGCATCTCTATCTCGATATAAAAAAGCAAGATCTCCTCGAATGTCTGGAGTTCCATCCTGTCTGTGCAAAGCCAAATCTCGAAGAACTCGCACAGACTCTTGGACTTCCTTACGCTGAAGTTCGCGATGAGGAATCGGCTCGAAAATTGGTCGAAGAACAAGGCAAACGCTTCTTTAGCGAATACGGTACTTACCTCGTGGTAACTCGCGGAGCAAAATCCACGCTTTATTGGGATGGCCAAAGGCTTTGCGAGCATCCCGTCGAACCTGTCAAAGTCCGCAATCCTATAGGTTCAGGCGATGCGTTCGGCGCAGGTCTTGCGCGCATTCTCGAACGTCATGGATCTATCCATGAGGCAGTGGCAGAAGGCACACGACTTGGGGGCTTAAACGCCGCTCAACTCAAGCCTGGCACACTATTCTCTTGAAATCCCTAAGATCCCGATGAAGAATTCAATACTGCTACGAACCTTGTGTATATTGCTTTGGCAATCTGCTAGGAGTGTTTTTCATGCATAAGCATAGAAAGGCACGTACTCAGCTTTTCTCTTAAGA
>JAKJFY010000012.1:16546-45606 GCA_022704665.1 Spirochaetota bacterium
CTTGGGTGTACACGTAGCGCACGAGCATATTCACACTTTTCATCTGTGATGAGGAGCAGCGGAGAAGAGTAAATAGTACAGCGTTCTCTATATAGCTGGTCTAGGAGCTCTGAGAAAGAACGTTCGAGAGCAGCCTTTTCAAAGGTGACTGAGCGATAGAGTATAGTTTTTCTACGCTTTTGGCTGTCGGTGCAGCGGCCTGAGCGGCGTAATGTGGCATGGCTGAGACTTAGAATGAACTGGCTATGGCTAGTAAGGGATATGGTAATATTATTTGGGAAGTACTGAGAGCGATCAAAACTGACAAAGCCATCAATACAGACAGGCTCTCTGTGAGAGGCACGAGGACGTAAGAGAGAATGCATGGCAAGAGTTTGGTGGCTAAGTCTCATGATGCGATTATTGATAGTTCCTAAAGAGACCTTGAAGTGTCTGGAGAGTGCGCGCTGGCTCATGCTTGAAGACACAAGACGCTCAATTTGTCGATAGTCGAGCCTTTTCTTGGCAAAGTAATCTAAACTGAATGTTTGTGAAGAAAAGCTATGACCACAGCTCTTACAGCGATAACGAGGTACATTTCCAAAACATTTGGTGGAATAGAAGCCTAGACTGACAAACCAGCGGCCTTGGGGAGCAGCCTTATGATTTGGACACTCAGGATTTGGGCAGAAAGAAAAAGAATGCATGGATTACCTCCGTACATTCTCTTTATCGCCCTCCTTCATACATTTTGCTTCAACTTCTTATACAAGGTTCGTAGCAGTAAAGATTCCTTAGAGTTAAACAATCTTTATCTCGATTTCTCTTGATACCTACACATCTGTATAGTATAATCCAAGCATGGAGGCAAATTTTTCCTCGCCATGCGATCTTGGCACTTGCGATCTCAGAATTGGGACAGTGGGGTATGAATATCCCGAATGGGAGGGCGTTCTCTATCATCACGGGACGGATAAAGAAGCATATTTGCGCTTATATTGCGAGCGCTTTTCGACTCTCGAGCTGGATTTTACATTCCATACCATGCCCAAGGCCGCCCAAATGCGAGATATTCTCGCTCAGGCTCGAGGGCCGTCTGCCATACAGGCGCAGTCTCAGAATCAACTCATTCAGAAGATGCCTGTTCAGGAGCCTTCTGGCAGGACATCGACGGATTTCTCCGTGATTGCCTACAGCTCTCTCACTCATCGGATAGATCCATTTACCTGGTCTCGCAGCCTAAGGACATTTCTGAAGGGCATAGAGCCACTGGCAGAGGCGGGTCGACTCTGCGCGGTACTTCTCGTTTTTCCTTTTTCATTTCGCTATCGCGAAGAAGAACGACGCTATCTCGATAAATTGCTCAAAGCCCTAGAGACTTATCCGCTCGCAACCTATTCCCTCGCGGTCGAATTCCAGAATTCCGAGTGGTTGACGCTCCGCGTCATAGAGGAACTCAAGAACAGAAATGTCGCTCTCTGTGCGCTCGATATGCCGAGGATGGAAGGCCGACCGCCGATTTCTGATATTGTCACCTCAGATCTCGCTTACATTCGTTTTCTAGGAAGAGCTGCCCCTGGAGTTCTTACGGCTTCTTCGAAATCTTCTTCAATAGAAGAAGGAGCGTGGAGTATAGAAGAAGGATTATGGAGTCCAGACTTTTATCGTTATAAAAGGGAGGAGCTGGCGCTGTGGATTCCTCGCGTTCTCTCTATGAGCGCACAAGCGTCCAAAATGCGCATATTTTTTGGGAATCGGAGAGAGGGCAGTGCTCCTCTCGATGCGTGTG
The DNA here is from genome assembly GCA_022704665.1 of Spirochaetota bacterium. Classification (GTDB taxonomy): domain Bacteria; phylum Spirochaetota; class Spirochaetia; order Treponematales; family Rectinemataceae; genus Rectinema. The sequence continues at coordinate 18,315 of JAKJFY010000012.1, forward strand.
CGCTCGCCGAGCTTGTGCGTGCGGCGGGGCTATAAGGGGTTATGGGGGGCTATAAGGGGCTATAAGGGATAAGGCGTTATGAGGAACCATATATGTCTACGGGAACAATTCTGCATATCAACGCGGTAGGATTTCCTGCCGCCATCGAGATGAATATCGACCGCTCACTCAAGGCTTGGCCATTTGTTGTTGCAAATGAGCGGGCGCCCCGTGCTGTCGTCATTGCACCCTCCCCAAGCGCTCATAGGGAAGGTGTGCGGCCCGGCATGGTGCTCTCGATGGCCAAAAGTATCTGCCCTAAACTCGCCGTGCGACCTCCACAGCCCGAGCTCTACCGTAAAGTCGAAGATACTCTGCGTAGCCTCTGCCTATCCTTTACTCCCCTTGTCGAGCACGCGGGCACAGGGCATCTCTATCTCGACCTTGCAGGGACAAGCCGTCTTTTCGGTGCTCCCGAAGACGCCTCTCAGAAGCTAAGGGCGCGCATATATGAGCAAACAGGCCTTACTCCAACATTGGGTCTTTCTTCGAATAAGACCGTGAGCAAGGTGGCGACAAGAGTCTTTAGGCCGTCGGGATTTGTCGCTCTCTCTGCCAACGAAGAAAGCCAGCTTTTGCGTCATCAACCCGTTGCGATTCTGCCGGGGATAGGCCCTGTACTCCTTGGGCGCTTGTCGCTGCTCGACATCGACGAGATAGGTCAAATAGCCGACCTCACTGGAACCGAAGCCCGTGCTTTGGGTCCTCGGGGGCTCGAGCTCGTCATGCGCGCTCGCGGCGTCGATATCTCCCCCGTGGACCCTGAGCCTGTCGAGCACAGGGCTGCCTCGGGCGCAATCGTCTTTGAACCAGACACGAGCGATTCCGAGATCATGAAAATTCGTCTGAGATCCCTCGTGGCCGAGCTGGGCTTCGCTCTCAGAAAGGCGAATGTGGGCACACACAGAGCCTCCGTAGTGATCTCGTATACCGATGGGCCGACTGCGCGTGCAATGGCGAGGACAAGCCAACTTCTTGTGCGCGACGACGAGATATTTTCGCTCGCGGTTCAGGCTTTTGAGCGGGCGAAAAAACGCCGTGTACGCGTGCGTCGACTCGAACTCATCCTATCCGAGATCGATGCGGCAGGCGCAAGTCTGGATCTCTTCGAGCCAGAAGAGATTCGCCTTTCTCGCTTCCAGAGTGCGCTCGACAAGGTCCATGGTCGATTTGGATTCGAAGCCCTTGTGCCATGTTCGGCTTTGCTCGTTGCCCATTCCTTAGGTGGCCAGTCATGATCGCACCTCTTCTTGTCAGCTCTATGTATTCTCTGCTCTATGGCACGGCTTCACCCGAGGCGCTCGCAAAGAAGGCTGCAGCCCTTGGCTATGGTGCACTCGCACTCACCGATCGAAATGCCGTCTACGGACTACCTGCCTTCATAGAAGCCTGCAAACAGGAGGGAATTCGCCCAATTCTGGGCACCGAGCTTGTCTATAGAGAGACTAGACAGGAGAATAAAAATGAGGCCTCCCAAGAAGCCAGAAAAGAGTGCAAGCAAGAAGTCAAGAAAGAGATTATGCAAGAAGGCAGGGCCATCCTCCTTGCTAAGGACAAAAAAGGCTTTTCTATCATCTCGAATCTGCTGACCGCCCGCGCGCTGAACAAGGAAGAGCCTTTCGATACTGAGGCCATCCTTGCAGCGCTTACACGAACAGCTGAGTTCGATCTCGCGACAATAACTGAGCGCAAGCTCACGCCGACAGGTTGGTACGAGCTAAAGTCGACAGCTGAGCACGAGTTCGAGGGTCTCATCATCATAACCGACGATGCGATGCTGCTCGATGGGCTTTGCAAAGCAACAGTGCAGCATGAAAATCCAGAACAAGCGCTAGCTCAGAGACAGCCACCTCTAGATGCGCCACCTCCAGATGTCTATGGCCTTCTTTCGCCCTTCAATCGCCCGCGCTGGGGGCCTCTTCTAAAATCTGGCATACCCTGCGTTGCTACGGCGGAGGTGCGGTTCCTTGAGCCAGAGGATCGGCAGATACAGCGCGTACTCCGCGCCATCGACAAAAAGACTACGGTAGAGCATATCCAGGACAGCGAACTGGGCTCAGCGCGTGCTGTGTTTCCTTCCTTAAATGAGTTTTATGCGCTCTATGAAGAAGTCCCCGAGGCTATCCGCCAAAACGAGCGCATCGTGGAGATAGCCTCGTATAGCAGCCTTTTCGACGGTTTTCTCTTTCCTCGTTATGAGACAGATGAGCTGGGAGGTTCCAGTGGCTTTTTGCGCAGCGAGGTTCTCAAAGGAGCAGTGCGGCGATACGGATCGCCCAGTCCTGGATTGCTCAGTTCTGAATTTCCAAGTTGCGGATCGCCCAAGTCCAAATCGCCCGACTCCAAATCGCTCGATGCCGCTGTGTTAGAGCGCATCGACTACGAACTAGGCATCATCGACCAGAAGGGCTTTGGCGATTATTTTCTTACAGTGCGAGATATTGCAAGGCGGGCTTCCCGCACTTGCGGTAGAGGGAGCGCTGCGGCGAGCATAGTGTCCTACTGCCTTGGAATTACCGATGTCGATCCAATCCGCCACAATCTCTACTTCGAGCGATTCTTGAACCCCGAGCGTCGAGATCCTCCAGACATCGATATCGATTTCGCATGGGATGAGCGCGATAGCGTGCTCGAATCGGTCTTTGAAAGCTTTGGCGAGGACCATGTCGCAAGAGTATCTAATCATGTCTGCTTTCAAGAGCGAGCGGCTATCCGAGAGACGGCTCGGGCTTATGGCATCCCAGATGATGAAATATCCGCAATAGAGCGTCGCCTTCGAATAGAATCGAGCGAAAAGCTCACACAAAAAGATGCGCTATGGGCCGAGATTTTGGACATCTCAAGCCGTATTGTAGGTCTGCCGCGCAACCTCGGCGTGCATTCTGGAGGCGTAATTATAGTACCCGACAGGCTTTCCGACCATGTACCACTCGAAAAATCCGGAGGAGGAATCAAGGTCACCACCTGGGACAAAGAAGGCGTCGAGGCTGCTGGCCTTGTGAAAATCGACCTCCTCGGTAATCGCTCTCTCGCCGTGGTGCGAGACACGCTCTCCAACCTGCGCGAAAACGGCATTGTAATCGACGAACTCGCCTGGCAGCCCACCGACGATGCAGAAACAATTGCCATGCTCGCTAGAGGCGATACCATGGGCGTCTTCTATGTCGAGAGCCCCGCCATGCGCCTATTACAACAGAAAACAGGCTGTGGGGATTTCGAGCATCTCGTCATTCACTCGTCGATAATTCGACCTGCGGCGAATCGATATATCAACGAGTACATCGAGCGTCTCCATGGAAAGCCATGGAAACCTGTTCATCCTATTCTTGCAGGGCTTTTCGATGAGAGCTACGGCATACTCTGCTATCAGGAGGATGTGTCCAAGGCCGCAATCGCATTGGCAGGCTTCAGTGTGGGAGAAGCAGACAGAATCCGCAAAATCCTCACTAAAAAGGAAGCACGCCGCAAGCTCGAAGCCTATCGACCTTCCTTCGAGGAAGGCGCCCGTAGAAAAGGAGTCGACAGCGCTACAATCGATACAGTCTGGGACATGATGTGTTCCTTTACAGGCTACAGCTTTGTGAAGGCACACTCTGCAAGCTACGCTATGCTGTCCTTCAAGTCTGCATATCTGCGCTGTCATCATCCAGCTGAGTTCATGGCAGCAGTTCTGAGTAATCGAGGCGGATTCTATTCGACTCTAGCCTATGTGAGCGAATGTAGAAGAATGGGCCTTACTGTGCTTGCGCCCGATGTCAACGCAAGCGAGCTTCGCTGCCGAGGCAAGGGAAAGACCGTGCGCTTAGGACTCGAACTCATTCACTTGCTCGCTTCGAAGACAGCCAAGGCCATAGTGAGCGAGAGAAAGCGTAGAGGACCCTATAGATCCATAGAGGACCTTAGCCATCGTGTTCCTATGGATAGAACCGACGCCGAAGCCCTTGTTGGAGCCGGGGCGCTCGATTCCCTCTCTCCAGAACTTACGCGCGCCAAGAAGCTCATGTATCTTTTCACCCAGATCGAGAAATGCATCCAGGTAGTCCAGAATACCGGCAGCTTTTATCCAACCTGGCCATCTTCCAAAGCGCATGAATCACAGGAGCTATTCGGCGAAGAAGTATTCGACATAAGCGTCAGTCAAGATTCGCGCGATCAAAAGGACCCTGCTCAAAGCTGCCGCAGCTCACAAGACTCATTCCATGAATCCACTCGCGAGTTGCGCCGCGAACCACTCCATGAATATTCCCGCGAGTTGCGCCGCGAGTCACCCAAAAAAATCCTAGAATCCCAGATGAAATATCTTGGCACCACCCTCGACGTCCACCCCCTCGTACTCTGGCCCAAAGCATGCGCCCTCCCGCGCCTAAAAGCCATCGACATTGCGCGCCACATCGGCCACACGGTAACGCTCTTAGGCTGGCCAATCACCGCAAAACCCGTTCTCACCTCTCTCGAAGAACCTATGGAATTTGTGAGTTTCGAAGATGAAACGGCCCTCTATGAGACCGTCCTCTTTCCCGCGAGCTTTCAGCGGTATCATCATCTGCTCTATGAAGAGCGTCCTCTTCTCATAAAAGGCAGGGTAGAATGCGACCACGGCGCCGTCGTCTTGAATGTGTTCGAGATAGCGAAGATTGGGTGAATTAGAAAGCGTATCTCGCCGGCACTGCTTGCAAGCCTTACGATAAATCAGCAGTATGAAGCCGTCATTGTCTTAGAGTATAAAGAACATTATGATTTGAGATCGAAAATCTAAAATCAAGAACTATTAAAGGATTATTCAATGCAAAGCAACTATTTGTGTCCGCTTTTAGGACGCTTTAAGGACTATAGTTCTAGGAAGAATCATTTGCTCATCGGCGTCATGTCTGGAACTTCTTTCGATGGGATCGATGCTGTTGCAGTGAACATTTCGACTAACTGCGACGGCAGCATCACGAAAGTGCAATATCTCGATCATGCGACCTTGCCATATTCCCAGGAAGTAAAGAATATTCTTTTGCCCTTATGCGATGTTCAAAGCTGCAGAATAGATGATTTTGTCTATGCCCATTTTTTGCTCGGGGAATGGTATGCAGAGGCTATCCAGAAGCTCATCGATACCTCTGGTCTAAAGGCCGACGCGATCGACGCAGTGTGCATCCATGGGCAGACAATCTGGCACGCACCGACGCTGCGCAAGCTGCCTGGCCCCAAGGGCGAGCTCTCTACTCATGGCACGTTGCAGATAGGCTGTGCTGCGGTAATCAAAGAGCGTCTCTGCATCCCGGTTGTCTACGATTTTCGCGCTGCGGATATGGCGGCAGGAGGCGAAGGAGCGCCCTTGGCGCCAGTAGTAGATTCCTTGCTCTTCGGGCATCCAACGCGAGGGCGCGTCGTGCAGAATATAGGAGGCATTGGCAATGCCACTGCAATTCCTGCGGGTCCCAAAGAAGATGGCGTGTTCGCGTTCGATACTGGTCCGGGGAACATGATCATCGACGAGCTCGTAAGGCGATTTACTCATGGCGCCCAGGAGTATGACGACAATGGCGCGATTGCGCGTTCAGGACAGGTCTCGCCTGAGCTGCTTGCCTACATGCTAGATGATCCTTTTTTTGCACTATCTCCGCCCAAGAGCACGGGCAGAGAGGTCTATGGCTCGGCTTATGTCAATAGACTGGAAAGCTTTGCGGCCAAGAAGCATCTTTCCTATGAAGATATGATCACCACAGCGACGGCCTTTACTGCAGAGTCTATAACACACGCATATCGCGATTTTATAATTCCTAGCATCAAAATCGACGATGTAGTGGTAAGTGGCGGCGGCGCCCTCAATAGCACGCTCCTTGATATGCTCCGAGAGCGGCTTCCAGCAGATATTTCGGTGCTAACAACAATGGATTTTGGATATCCCGCATTTGTCCGCGAACCGCTTGCGTTTGCGGTTATGGGGCATGAATCTCTTATGGGACATCCGGGAAATCTTCCTATTGTTACAGGCGCGAGGAAGCATGTTATTCTTGGGAGCATCACGCTTTAGAGAAAATAAAAATTATTTTCATTAGCGCAATTAGATTTTCGATTGACATCGGAAAAAATGGCCTTATAATGAAATTATATTTTAGGCATGGATTTTTTGAAAAAGGAGGCGCTTATGAAACACGTTTTGCGAGTCACACTTTTACTGCTTTTACTTGGATTTGTGATGCCTTTGGCAGCTCAAGAAAAAACCCTAACCATAGGTGTCGATCAAGAAGTAATTGGTCTTGATCCGCATATAGTCACGGCCTTTTCATCGCATCGCAGGATCGATTTGCTCTATAATAAACTTGTAAGACATGATGAAGATCTAAAAATAGTTCCTGATCTTGCCGAATCCTGGGAGATTCCAAATAATATTACCTATATCTTCAATCTTAGAAAAGGTGTGAAATTCCATAATGGAATAGAGCTGACTGCGGACGACGTCATTTTTTCGCTGAATAGAATTCTGGATCCCAAGACCGCTGCACCGGGAAGATCATACATTACCTCCATCAAATCCATGGAAGCGATTGGCCCCTATCAAGTGAAAATAACTCTTTCAGCACCACTTGCATCATTTCTTGAGGGACTTAGCTCTAATAACTGTGCTATTGTCTCAAAAGCGGCAGTTGAGCAGTATGGAAATCTCCAAAAAGTGGAAGCAGGAACTGGTCCCTTTATCTTGAAAGAGTGGATTCCTGACAATTCGATGACAATGGTCAAGAATCCCAATTATTTCGATAAAGGCTTGCCGTATCTTGACAAAGTCATCTTCAGGGTTATTCCGGAACAAGCTTCCCTATTTGCGGGAGTCAAATCCGGTACTCTCGATATTGCCCAAATCAATGATGGTAGCACAGTATTACTTGCCAAGAGAGATCCAAACCTTATAGTAATGCAGAAACCAGGCATCAATTTGAGAACTTTCGGTTTCAATGTGACGCGAAAGCCATTCGACGATGTGCGAGTGAGACAGGCTATTTCTCTTGCAATTGACAGGAATGAAATCATAGCTGCCGCTGAGTTTGGAATGGCACAACCCAGCGGGCCGATACCAGCTGGAGCGACACAATGGGCTCTGCCATTAAATAGACTACCTTTCTATACTCCCGATCTCGCAAGGGCAAAGTCATTGTTGGCCCAAGCTGGTTTCCCAAATGGATTATCTTTGAAAATCGTATGCTCGAATTCCTTTGAAGGTGGTCTCTCAGTCGCGCAGGTCATTCAGAACCAACTCAAGAAAATAGGAGTCAATGGAGAATTGGAAGTCGTTGAATGGGGCATCTATATTGACCGATGGAATAAAAAAGATTTCGACTCGATGGTCGAACTTCGAGGAGGATCTGGTGAACCGGATCGTTTCCTCTATAGAACGCTTCATTCCACAGGAGGAGTGAATAATTTCCTTTTCAAAGATGCCGAGGTGGATAAGCTGCTTGATAAAGGAAGAGAACTAACGACATACAGCGAGCGCAAGAAAGTATATGATGATCTTCAGATTATGCTGGCAGAAAAAGCTCCGGTTATATTCCTCTATTGTCCCTATGAAACTCATATTATGAATAAGGCAATAAAAGGGTTTAAGCAGATTGGAGATGGCAGTCTCTACTACATTATTGAGACCCAAAAGTAAAGCTTTATCATAAGTTGTATATTGCCTATGATTGCAGTTTCGTAGTTGTTAGTATAAAGAATCGCTGGCAATAGCCGGCGATTCTTTATTTGATGCCATATCCTAAGATAAAACATATATTATCAAGCCTATTATGCTAATCGAAAAATAGGCAGAGTTTAGAAGAAAAACAAAAGGAAAGGCTCGAGCCTAATGGCAAGGTATATATTTCGCAGGCTTTTATCTCTTATTCCAGTTCTTCTAGGTGTCTCTATCATAGTTTTTTTTCTTGTTCGCCTTATCCCAGGTTCGGCTCTTCAGATGTACCTTGGTACACAAGTCGAAGCTACGCCTGAGCAGATGGAAGAATTGAGGCGCATATTTGGTGAAGATAAACCCATACCAGTTCTCTATATTGAATGGTTTGGGAGACTCTTGCATGGTGATCTTGGATATTCTTTGAGGACAGGGCGCCAAGTTCTTCCAGATATTCTCCAGCGCCTCCCTCTTAGTTTTGAACTTACCATTTTTGCGCTTTTCTTGGCGCTTTTAATCGGCATTCCTTTAGGGATTATCGGAGCAGTAAAGAAAAACCCCATTCTAGATATTGTTATTCGGATTACCGGATTATTGGGACTATCATTGCCTCAATTCTGGCTTGCATCTCTAATGGTCATTGCATTTTCCGGCTTTCGGGGATTTATTCCAATGGGAAACTATATCCCATTCAGTCAAGCACCTTTGGAAAACATAAGAATGATGCTCTTGCCTTCGCTTGCAATTGGCATTGGTCTTGCAGCAGTAATCATGAGATACATGCGCAACAGTATGCTCGAAGTTATGCAGATGGACTATATCCGCACTGCACAAGCAAAAGGCCTGAAGCGCAAGATTGTGATTTTTCGCCATGCTCTCAAGAACGCGATATTGCCTATTATTACTGTTGCTGGCTTCAATACTGGATATCTTTTAGGCGGGGCGATTGTCATAGAAGAAGTATTTGCTCTTCCAGGGATGGGAAGACTTGTATTATATGCGATCTACCAAAGAGATTATCCCCTAATTCAAGGCATAGTCCTTATAATTGCCCTTATGTTTGTGCTTATCAATCTACTTACCGACCTCTTGTATGCAGCAATTGATCCCCGAATACGCCTTGACCAAAAGGAGACATGAATCGATGTCCAGAATCTTCAAGAATTCGATTGCAGTTATCGGAATGTGCATTATCCTTTTCTATGTTTTGATAATAGTTGTTTCACAATTTTGGCTACCATTCGATCCATTGGATATGGATACGATCAATATGCTTCAACCTCCTTCTTTCAAAACAGGTCATGTGCTTGGAACGGATGAATTTGGGCGAGATATTCTTTCCAGGATTATGAAAGGTGCTGGCATCTCGTTTTTGATTTCTATTTCTGCTACCGCGCTTGGTGGATTCATCGGAACATTTATGGGCATATGGTCAGGATTTCTTGGAGGGGCATGGGATAATTGGATAATGAGATTAGCCGATATTCTATTTTCATTTCCTTCGCTTTTGTTGGCCATATTCGTCATGGCAGTTCTTGGAGAACATACATATAATGTGATAATTGCAATTAGCATCGGATATATACCTCAATTTGCCCGAATTGCAAGAGGTTCGATCCTATCGATAAAGAATAATGAATTCATTAGGGCTTCTTTTGCCAGCGGAGCAAGCAAATCTCATATTCTTATCCATCACTTGCTGCCCAATATAATTATGCCAATAATTGTTCAGAGTTCTCTATCCTTGAGCGTGGCAATCCTTCTTGAGTCTGCATTGAGTTTTCTTGGTCTCGGCGTTCAGCCGCCATATCCTTCTTGGGGGAATATGCTGAGCAGCTCACGCAAAATAATGATACTAGCTCCATGGACTGCCATATATCCAGGGCTCGCCATTATGTTGCTTGTCCTTGGTTTCAATTTGCTGGGCGACGGTCTGCGAGACATAATGGATCCAAGACTGCGGAATATACAATAGAGGGAATCATGCAAGATGCAAGTAAAGCGATACTAAAGATAAAAGACCTCAGAACTTGGTTCAAGATGAATCAGGGAACAGTAAAGGCCGTCGATGGAGTGTCTTTCGAGGTTCATGAAGGGGAGATATTTGGCATAGTTGGCGAATCTGGATCAGGCAAAAGTGTTACCAATCTTTCGGTGCTGCGCCTTATACCCGTTCCACCCGGCATCTATGCCGAAGGAAAGATAATGTTTAGAGACAAAGATCTTCTAAAGGTGAGCGAAGAAGAAATCAGAATGGTCCGCGGCGGCTCGATCTCGATGATCTTCCAAGACCCTCTTACTTCGTTGAATCCTCTGCTCAAGATCTCTCTTCAAATAGAGGAAGCTCTACAACAACATCATTCGATGAACAAGAACAAAGCGCGCGAAAAAGCCATTGAGCTTTTAAGAGCAGTCGGTATACCTGACGCAGAGCGTAGGATGAATGACTATCCTCATCAGTTCTCTGGAGGAATGCGCCAGCGTGTGATGATAGCAATGGCTATAGGATGCAATCCTGATCTACTCATCGCGGACGAGCCGACCACTGCGCTCGATGTGACCATTCAAGCCCAGATATTGGATTTGATCAAAAGTCTCTCTGATAAGAGAACAATGGCCGTGATTCTCATTACTCACGACCTCGGTGTCGTGGCAGGGATGTGTGATACAGTGTGTGTAATGTATGCAGGAAGAATAGTCGAACAGGCATCTGTAGATGAACTTTTTGCAAGCCCTCTTCATCCTTATACGAAAGGGCTGCTGTCTTCGGTCCCTCGTATAGATAAAGCAAAAACAAGGCTATATTCTATACCAGGTTCTCCTCCAAGCCTTATCGGTCTTTCGGAAGGTTGCGCATTTGAACCCAGGTGTCAACAAAAATTGCCAATTTGCTCTGAGCAGTATCCCGAAGATTCAGTCATAGAAAATTCGATAATGTCTTCGACACCTTTTCCTTCTAGGCATTTTGTCCGTTGTTGGCTATATGCAGATCATAAGAATTTGCAAAAAGGGGATAATTCATGAATGAAATAGCTCCCCTTCTTCAGGTCAAGAATCTATCGGTGCATTTTCCTGTAGAAAAAGGAATTATTTTTAGAAAGACAATAGGTTGGCTCAAGGCTGTAGATGGCATCAGTTTTGAAATCTGGCCTGGTGAGTCGGTAGGACTTGTGGGAGAATCTGGCTGTGGAAAATCGACAACCGCAATGGCGATAGCGCGCTTACAGTCTGTGAATCAGGGCGAGATAGTATTCCAAGGTCGAAATCTGCTGGCGCTCTCCGATTCCGAGCTTTGTAAAGCGCGTAAAGATTTTCAGGTCATTTTTCAAGATCCATATTCTTCTCTCGATCCACGCATGACAGCTCTAGATTCCATTGCGGAACCAATGAGAATACAAGCAAAGAGAAGCGGGAGTTCTATAGGCGAAAAAGAGATAACCGCCCATGTCTATGAGCTTATGGATAGGGTAGGCTTATCGAAGGAATTCGCTAACCGATATCCTCACGAATTCTCTGGTGGTCAACGTCAACGCATCGGAATAGCAAGAGCCCTTGCCCTATCTCCTAAACTGGTAATAGCGGATGAGCCTGTAAGCGCGCTAGATGTATCGATACAGTCGCAGATCCTCAATCTAATGAAAGATTTGCAAGGCGAATTTGGGCTGACTTATTTGTTTATTGCCCATAATCTGGCTGTTGTCTCATATTTCAGTGATCGCATAATTGTTATGTATCTCGGAACTATTGTCGAAATCGCTTCCTCGAGCGATCTGTATAGAGAGCCATTTCATCCCTATACCAAAGCTTTGCTTTCCGCGGTTCCCATTCCCGATCCAAAATTGGAACGAGAGCGTTCTCGAATTCTCTTGAAGGGAGATGTCCCTTCTCCTATCGGCACAAGAATGGGTTGCCCATTTGCAGATCGTTGTTCCCAGGCAATGGATAGATGCACAAGAGAGCGCCCAATGCTTTTGCCGATCGGAGCATCTGATCATCGCGTGGCTTGTTATATATATCATTGATTTTTGCATTTTTTAACAAGAGGAAAGAAAGCCTAGCTCGAAGTATTATTGAGATATTGGAAGATAGCAGAAAGACAATAGGGAGGGCAGAGAAAAATGGCGGATGATTGCTTCATTGCCATAGGCAGCGGAGATGATATTATTGACTGCTCAAGAATCGCATGCAATTCGGAAATAGGCATAAAATATGAATTTACTCAAGAAGCGATCTCCAAAGCTATGCTTGCAAGTATAGCGCAATCCGGGATGCTTATTGTGGCTCGAAAAAATAGAAATGCAGAAACTAAGAAGAGAGCTGCTTCTCGTATTCTAGGCTTTGCCTGGGCAGAGCCAAAAGGAGCATTTGGGCAAGCTCCCTATCTCAAGCTTATTGCTGTAGATGAGCAAAGAAGAAGTTCAGGAATCGGAAGCATGCTTCTGAAAGAGTTCGAAGAACGCACGCGCAATATTGGAAGAGCTTGGTTCCTATTAGTCTCTGATTTCAATGAAAGAGCAATCTCTTTCTATGAACGGCATGGTTATGAGAAAGCTGGAATTCTTCGATCATTCGCGCATGACGGAATCGATGAAATTATAATGTATAAGCGGCATGAATAAGATTATATTTTCAACATAAACCTTGACACCTGGTATCTCACAGCCTAGACTGAAAATGCGCAATCTCGATATGCGCAATATTGAAACGCGCAATTTTGATATGCGCGATTTGCAATACTGAATTGCGTAATCTCGAAGCACTAATAAATAAAATATATGAAAAATAGAACAATGAAATACAAGCGCTAAGGAGCCGATTAGCGCCTCGACTTTCAGAAGGGGGTTCCTATGAAAAGGACAACGTGGGCTGTTATGTTCAGTGTAGCGTTATGTTTGGTGATTCTCTTTGGTTCCTGCGTTACCTACAAGCCAGTTACTCTCGAAATCGAGAAAATACCGATGGAACAGGCGAGGATAGAACTCATTCAGCCCTTGCTAGAATGCCTCCGGGATTTTGGCAACAATATGGCTCGAATCATGCTCACCGACTACAAGTTCGTCGAAATACAAGAAACAGGCGCGGGAGACTACCTCTACAGATTCGACACGCAAAACCCAAAGCTCCCCAAATATGCCTACATAGTCTTTCGCTTCGATCCAGACGCAACCATAACCACCAATTATGGGACTAAAAACAACATTCAGCTCGACAATGGCTCTGTGGGCCTAGTACCCGCCGACGAACCAGCGGAAATCCTCGAATACGCCTTTAGATTGAGATTTACAACGACAGGCTTCATGGAAGGGTTTAATCCCCACGTCATAGGCCCAAGAGGCAGCTATCCAGATTCCCTTTTGTTTTGGTTCTCCGATCCTCTGACCAAAAACGAAAAGACTCGCAGGCTGGCCTCGCTTCTGCTTTCCGCTTTCCCGGAGCTGAAGTACAGGACAAAGTGATGGATTGAGAGGCTTAGAAAGGCCCCTTAGAGTGGCCCCTCAAATCGCAATAAGCAATAAGAGAATGCAAGGATAAGAAGCAATGAAAACTATATCAAAATGAGGTACTTCGATGCTCGATGTATTCCAGTTTCGCAATGAAGTCATCGATGAATATGGAAAGTTTTCTCGATCATTCACCAAAATTGCCGCGGATGATGCAAGAGAATTTGTAGAATCAGAATATCGTAAGAATCGCTATTGGCCAGAACCTCTTATTCAGCTCAATCCTAATTATCAATTGAGTGATACAGTTCAGGCGCTTGCAGAGAATGGGATTCTTCATCCAGAATGCGGCCGAATTTTTCTTCTCGGGAAAAGTGATAATAAAACACGCCCTTTAACCCTTTTTGTCCATCAGCGCGAGGCAATCGCATTTGCCCAGCAAAATCAGCCCTATGTAGTAACCACTGGTACAGGCTCTGGTAAGAGCCTCGCTTTTTTCATACCCATAATCGATAGAATCTTAAAAGAAAAAGAGCAGGATCCGAGCCCTCGCACTAGAGCGATCATCATATATCCTATGAACGCGCTTGCGAATAGCCAAATGGAGGAAGCCGATAAGTTCCTCAAAGACTATAATGAGAAAGCACGTCCTGTCCGTATCAAGCGCTATACTGGACAGGAGAGCACCCAAGAACGCAGAGATATTGCAAACATTCCTCCTGATATTCTGCTCACTAACTTCATGATGCTCGAGCTCATCATGACGCGCTATGAGGAAGTCGATCGCAATGTCATGGAACATTGCAGAGGTCTCGAATATCTTGTGCTCGACGAGCTTCACACCTATAGGGGAAGACAAGGGTCAGATGTCGCGATGCTTGTGCGCAGAATTAGAAAAAGACTAAAAGCCGATTCGCTTATATGTATTGGCACCTCTGCAACTATGTCCAATTCTGGCACCGAGGCAGACCAAAAGAAAACCGTGGCCGACTTCGCTTCGAGCCTATTTGGTGTGTCCGTTTCAGAAGAGAATATTATTCGCGAGACACTTGCACGAGCGACCGATCCTACAAAAGAAAAAAGCCAGATTCTTCCGCATCTAAAAGATCGAATCGAGAAGGGACATAACTCTTGGGCATCTATGAATGAGCTCGCTTCTGATCCGCTTGCAATTTGGGTTGAGCTAACACTTGGCATCGAGCAAGCACCTACAATGGCGCCGCGACGTGCTCTGCCGCGTACCCTCTCCGAGGCATCCGATATGCTTGCGCAGGATGCTAGTGTCACATTTCACGAAGCAAGAAACGCTCTCATGAACTTCCTCCTAGCCGCACAAGATTTTACCGGGGAGAATGGGATACGCCCCTTTGCTTTCAAATTACATCAATTCATTTCGGGGCCTGGTAAGGTGCTATGTACGCTAGAGCCTCAGGGAAAGCGATATCTCACTCTTTCTCCGCAGAGATTTGCACCTAGCCGTGAGGACTCTTTTCTCTATGCCATGCATTTTTGTCGAGAATGCGGCCAAGAGTACCTACCAGTCGTATTAAGAAATGGTCGATGGGAACCGCGCGATATCTCCGACACCGATGCTGGTCCTGATATCGAAGCTATCGGATTCCTTACTCCAATATCCGAAGCATTCGAATATCAAGGGCATATAGAAGACCTTCCAGACTTTTGGATTGATACAAGCAGTGCAGAACCTAAAGTGAAGCGAGCCTATATCAATTCAGTTCCAAGGCTCGTTGCCATTGATCCAGTAGGCCATGACATTCCTTTGCAAAATGCAGAAGAAGGCTCCAAGTACTGGTTTGTTCCTGGTCGAATGAGCTTCTGTCTACGTTGTGACTTTGTCTATGAGGCACGCGGCAATGATATCAACCGCCTCTCCAGCCTCTCAGGCGAAGGTCGCTCTTCTGCGACTACTGTACTAACATTTTCTATGCTGAAATATCTTTTCAAACAAGAATTACAATTAAAGGAAGATGAGCCAGACCCTCGCAAGCTTTTGGGCTTCACCGACAACCGCCAAGATGCTGCCCTGCAGTCTGGCCATTTCAATGATTTTGTATTTCTTGCAACGCTTCGCGGTGCTTTCATAGGTGCCTTGGAACGAAATGGAGGCATACTGACAGAAGAAAATGCCGCCGAAGAAGTATTCAGGGCTCTAGGCTTCGATCGCAACGATCCTGGTATCAAGGAAGAGTATCTAATTTCGCATAAACTTGCTGGATCTAATATCCAAGAAGCCCAGAGAACATTGAAATTTGTGCTGGGTTATAGAATTCTAAGGGATTTCCGAAGAGGATGGCGCTTTAACAATCCTTCTCTTGATCAGCTGGGTTTGGTACAGATACGCTACTCAGGATTGGAAGAAGCTCTCGCTGACAATTCTACCTTTGAAAATGCACGCACTCTTATCCGAGAAGTATCTCCTCAGCTCAGAAAATCTATCTATGATCTGATATTTGAAGAGATGAGGAAAAACCTTTGCATCAGCTCGAGATATCTAGATGCTCGAGAACAAGAACAAGCCAAGACAATGGCGTATAATAAACTAAAGGAAAGATGGTCATTCCAGACAGACGAATATCTTTCTACCACACACTACCTTGTTACTCAAACCATATCATCCCATCAGCAAAGAGAAAGAGAGCTCATTATCTCTGGAGGGCCGCGTTCTAGGCTTGTTCGCCTTATGAAGCGAGCTTCATTTTGGAAAAGGACTCATTGGGAATCTCAAATCATAAGCATGTCCGACATAGAAATTTCTAGCATCGTCCAAGAAGCTCTTTTTAGCATTAAGGACAGTGGCTGTGCAAAAGAAGTCCGCTTCGAGCATGATCTATTTGGCTGGTGCCTCAATGGCTCCGTTCTCGAATGGCACCTTGTCGAAAATGATACCAATATAGAAGGTAGAAAATCACTTCAAAACACATTTTATCGAGCGCTCTATCCGGAAATCGCCAAAGCTCTAAGCGCCCCAGGCCATCCTTTATTCGATTTCGAATCACATGAACATACTGCTCAAATCGATGCAAAAATGAGACTCGATCTCGAAGCACGGTTTAGATATACACAGCGCGATAAAAAAGATTGGCGAGAAGCGCATTCTTATAAAAGCGAATTAAAGCGCTTACCAGTTCTCTTTTGCTCTCCCACCATGGAACTCGGAGTAGATATATCTTCTTTGAACACAGTCTATATGAGAAATGTACCCCCAACTCCTGCAAACTATGCTCAACGTAGCGGCCGAGCGGGAAGATCTGGTCAAGCGGCCTTGGTAATAACCTATTGTGCTTCGCTGAGCCCCCATGACCAATGGTACTTTGACCACGCTTCCGAGATGGTCCATGGAATTGTCAAAGCGCCGAGCCTCGATCTCAATAATCAGGACCTCATAGAAAGCCATCTTCATGCCGAATGGCTTGCAGCTGCGCGAGTCGAGCTCGATCCTTCTATAGCCCATATCCTCGATCTCGACAGCCCCGATTTACCTATCCTAACCGATATAAAGGAAAAACTGTCCGATCTTGAGTTTTCTGCTCGTGCTCGAAGGATTATGGCTTCTCTTATCGAAGATCTGAGAAAAACAACGGGGTTCGAGCTAGGCTGGCTCAATAGCGACTATGCTGACTTGATCGTAAAAACAGCAGCCTGCTCATTCGACCGCTCCTTTATCCGTTGGCGAAATCTTTACCTGGGGACAAAAAAGCAGATGGAGCTTTCCGACATAGTGGTCAGAAATCACGCAGCTTCTAGGCGCGAGAGGGACAACGCACTTCGCCGCTATGCCGATGCCAAGCGCCAGATGGACACCTTGCTTTCTATGCAATCGACTCCCAATACGGATTTCTACGTATATCGGTATCTGGCAAGTCAGGGCTTCTTGCCTGGATACAATTTCCCACGCCTTCCTCTCATGGCTTGGATACCAGAAAGAGGCCGCGAAAGCACCCAAGAAGATGGCGGTACAATGCTTTCAAGATCGAGGTTCTTGGCAATTTCCGAGTTTGGCCCAAGGAGCCTTATATATCATGATGGAAAAACTTATCGCGTCGTTAAAGCCAAGCTCGATGCCGGAACACAAATTCAAGTCAATTCAGGAACTCAGCTCGGAACAACTAGCGCACTTATCTGTCCTTCCTGTGGCCATGGGCACCTTTCTCAGCTGCGAGAAGATGTCATTGTGTCGAGATGCGAATATTGTGGAGAACCGCTCAGTCCTTCATCGCGTATCGATCAACTATATAGAATCGAAACAGTAGAAACCACGCCAGTCGAGCGCATTACAGTAAACGACGAAGAACGTCAGCGCCAGGGCTACGATCTTCAAACCATGTTTAGAATCAATACCGATGACAAAGGCTGCCCGTCTGTAAAAAGAGCTATTGTTCAAGCAAAAGATAACCCAATTGCGGAAATCGCTTATGCTCCTGCAGCGACTATATGGCGGATAAACAAGGGTTGGAAGCGCAGAAAAGACCGCGCTATTTTTGGTTTCTTGATCGATCCTATGACTGGCTTATGGAGCAAAGATGAAATTGTGGAGGATGGAAAGCCGGATGGGCTTATTCCTTTCTCTCCCAATCAGACGCATCCGCAGCGAATAGTTCCATTTGTCGAAGACACGCGAAACATGCTGCTTCTAACTCCACTTGAGGGCGTTTCTCAGCTGACCATGGCTACATTGCAAGCGGCTCTCGAACGAGGCATCGAAGAAGTGTATCAAATCGAAGAATCAGAATTGGCCGCTGAACCAATGCCTTCAGCCCTAAATCGGCATAGATTGCTCTTCTACGAAGCATCTGAAGGTGGCGCAGGTGTTCTCGTTCGACTTGTATCTCAGCCTGGCGAATTAGCTCGTGTTGCTCGTGAAGCTTTACGGATTATGCACTATAGAGTGCCCGATGGACCTGTTTTGCCAGAACAGCTTACCGAAGAGCCCAAAAGCCTTGGCTCCGATAGCTGCGTGGCTGCTTGCTATCACTGTCTTCTCTCCTACTACAATCAGCCTGAACATGCACTCATAGATAGAAGAGACAAAGATGCTCTTTCGATCCTTTGTGCGCTTGCTAGTAGCGAGACTATTCTCTTGGTTGCGGATAGTTCATTTCTCAATACTCCCCACGACCTTCATAATGGCTCGACCAATACGGCTCATGGCACAAGCTATGGTTCGAATCATGGCGAGAGCGCTGCCTTAAGCGACGATCTGCATGAGCATTTTGTTCGCTGGCTCAATCTCCATGCATTTCAAGCGCCAGATGTGATAGCTTATTCTATTCCAGATAATCAAGAGCTCGTCGATGCCCTCTATCGAAAAGAAAGGATAGCAGTTTTTCTTGCTTCGCCATCCATGAAACTAAGAAACTTATTGATGGATTTGGGCTACCAGGTACTTGAGGTTGGCAAAAATGAAGAGGAATGGCAGGATTTCTTCCGAGAAAAGCCCTTTGCTATTCCCCAGCTTGTGGAAACAAGCGATGAAAGGGCCATAAATAGGGCAAGAGGGGCTCCGCAATGAACAAAATGAACGAAATGCGATATGCGCCCGGTTCTCTTGTGCGTGTAAGAGGCCGAGAATGGGTAGTCCAGCCAGAGTCGAACAGCGATGTTCTTGCGCTGCGGTCACTAGGTGGAGCCGATGATGATATACAAATCATTATTCCTAGCCTCGAGTTTCCTCCCGTAGAGCCAGCAATTTTTGAATTGCCAGATCCCGAAAAACCTGGAGCTCATGATTCCGCCCTGCTTCTGCGTGATGCAATGAGATTGAAGCTCCGAACCACGGCTGGGCCCTTTCGTTCTTTTGGCAATATAGCGGTCGAGCCAAGAGCATATCAGCTCGTACCTCTCCTAATGGCGCTCAAATTGCAGCCTATAAGACTCCTCATTGCCGACGATGTAGGAATCGGCAAAACCATCGAGGCTGGTCTCATAATTCGGGAACTCATTGATCGAGGTGAGATATCGAGGTTTTCGGTACTTTGTCCGCCACATCTCGTCGATCAGTGGGTACAAGAATTGCAGGAGCGCTTTCACCTGCCTGCAGTAGCAGTAACATCAACTTCAGTTTCAAAACTAGAAAGAGAAACTCCGCCGGGCATCTCCCTTTTTATGCACTATAAAGCCCATGTTATCAGCCTCGATTTTATTAAAAGCGATCGACATAAGGATCAATTCCTTTCTAATGCGCCAGAGATGATCATCGTGGACGAGGCGCATACCTGCACTATTGGAACTAAGAGAGCACAAAAGCGCTGGAAGCTGGTTCAAGAGCTTGCAAAAAATTCCGATCGGCACCTCCTCTTAATTACGGCGACTCCCCATTCGGGCGATACTAATGCCTTTCGAAATCTTCTTTCTTTGCTCGATCAGAGCTTTGAAGGATTCGGCGAAGAGTCCTTTCGAAGCAACGAATATTTATCGAAGAGACTGGCCGATCACTTCGTGCAGCGCAGACGAGTCGATATTCGAGACGAATGGAGAGATCCATCCATATTCCCTATTCGAATAACGCGCGAGGCAACCTACAAGCTCTCAGGAAAATGGGCATCATTTTTTCGAGAGGTTCGGAATTATTGCTCGGAAATGGCAATGAAAGCTGAAAAAGCGCAAGATGAAAAAAAAGCCGCTTTTAACTGGTATGCAATTCTAGCATTACTGCGATGCATTTCTTCATCACCTGCAGCGGCCATAAGCGCGCTCAGCAAGCCCTTTGTAGAGAAAGACGAGGACTTATTATCTCTTATTGAAGCTTATGGCATCGATGATTACGATGAATCCGATGAAATGATAACCGATACCGAACCAGCAACCGCGCTAAAGGAAGACCCCAAGCGTGTGCGCCTTATAAAAGAAGCAATCGAACTAAGAAGTATTAAAGGCGATCCAAAACTGGAATGTCTTAGCGGCCAAGTAAGAGCGCTATTGAAGGACGGTTTTATTCCTGTGGTATTCTGTCGCTATATCAGTACTGCGCATTATGTATCAGAGCATCTCAAGGATCAGTTCCCAGATTTCTCTATCGATGCTATCACTGGTGAATATACTCCCGAAGAGCGAAAAGAGCGTATCCTCCAGCTGCAGGAAGTGGAAAAACGAATTCTTGTGGCTACCGACTGCCTTTCTGAAGGCATCAATCTTCAAGAAGGATTCGATGCGGTTATCCACTACGATCTCGCATGGAACCCCACGCGCCACGAGCAGCGCGAGGGTAGAGTGGATCGATTTGGTCAAAAGAGCAGGCAAGTCCGATGCATAATAATGTATGGTCAAGACAATCCTGTCGATGGTCTTATCCTGAATGTCATCTTAAAAAAGGCGCAGAGAATAAAAGATGATACTGGTGTCATCGTTCCCTTGCCAGAAGACAAAGACCGCATAAACATTGCGCTGGCAAAATCGACGCTTTTGCGTAGCCGTTCCTCCGACATGCAACTAGAATTCGATTTCGATGAATTGCTTGAACCAATAGAAACGGCATGGTCAAATGCCGAGGAAAATGCAAAAGCCAATCGCAGCCGTTTTGCTCAGCATCGCATAAAGCCCGAGGAAGTCTGGAAAGAATGGAAAAAGCAATCAGAGCAGCTTGGAAATCCAGAAGATGCCCAGCGATTTGTACAGACCGCGCTCAAGCGCGCTGGTAGCCCACTTGAGTCTCTGCCCAAAGGCGCATGGAAATTCAGCCCAAAATACTTGCCGCCTTCATTGCGGGAGCGTTTTATTGCTCATGGATTTTCTGAGAGCATCGCAATAAGTTTTACCTATCCTTCTGCTCCGCAAGCGAGATATATCCATAGAAGTAACCCTATCATATCTCTCATTGCGGATGCTGTGTTGGAAAATGCGCTAGACGAATCTGCGCTCTTGGATCTCCCCGCGCCTTTGGCTTCACGAGCTTCAGCGTTCGAGACAACTTCAGTTAGCAAACTTACACGCATATATCTTATTAGATTGCGCCATCAACTCACCTTTCAGAGGCAAAATATCAGACGCCAGCTATTGGCGGAGGAGTCTATTGCCATTGGTGTCGAGGGAGTAACCAATCCACGCCTCATAGAGGGCGAGGCTGCCGAGGTCTTGCTCGAAGCACATCCCTCGGGAAATCTCTCTCGCGATGCCATGGTGCGAACACTGATTGAAGCGCGCGCATGGTACCTGGACAATCGCTCGATATTTGAGGATCTGGCAAGAAGGCGTGCGGAAAACCTGCTTGCTGACCATCGCGGCGTCCGCGATGCATCGGTTGCCCAAGGCAACTATGCGGTCAAACCCTGTTTACCTGTCGACCTTGTAGGCATGTATGTGCTGCTTCCCAAGGGGTTCTGAGGCTCTGTATGAATAGATCGATGCAAGCTAGCTTTGGTTTCGATACTGTGCAGCTAGAAGGCTCTCTCTTCGTAGCAGATCAACTCGAAAAAGCTATGCGAGGCGATGCTGCGTATCAAAAGCCAGAAGATTACCACATTCCCATGGGATTAAGATTCACCGATGAGCAGGGCCGAGCATTTCAGACAGCAATGGCACAGTGGAAGTATTTCATGGTTGCGGATTCTCCAATACCAATAGCAGGAAGCATAGACCAAAAAACCGAAGCCTTTGTGCAAGGCCTTCTTAGAGATGCCCTCGGCTATACTGCGCTTCATAGTTGTGAGCCGCCTCAGATCGGTGAAAGCCGCTATCCTATTGGTTTTATGGCATGCGATACCATACCGCTTATCATCGCACCTAAGATGCTCAGTCTCGACACACCTGATTCTCGTTTTGTAATCGAGAATTCAGGCAAGAGAAAGAACAGCCCTACGCAGCTAGCCCAGGAATACCTCAATGCTCGGGGCTCTGGCTGGGCGATCGTCTCAAATGGAGCGTTATTGAGGCTTCTGCGAGCTTCACCTTCTTTGGTGCGCCCTTCTTGGCTCGAGTTCGATCTCGAGACGATTTTCGAAGAATCACGCTATGCCGATTTTTGTGTTCTCTATAGAATCATGCATGCCTCGAGGGCAGCCAAAATATGGGAGGCCTGGAGAACCGAGGGAATTGAACAGGGAGTGCGAGTACGAGAAGGGCTGCGCATCGGCGTCACACAAGCCCTCATCGATTTAGGCAGCGGCTTTCTTTTCTACGATAGCGAAGGCAACCAGCAGCTCCGCGAAGCTCTTTTCGATGGTTCTCTTACTAAAGAAGAATATTTTAGGGAATTGCTTCGCCTTATATATCGTTTCCTTTTTCTTTTCACTACTGAAGAGCGAGAGATACTGCATGCATCTGGTAAAAACGAGAAGATCATAGAAAAAGAACTCTATCAACGTGGCTATTCGCTTTCACGGCTCAAGGATAAGGCAATTCAGCGCAGTGGCTGGAATACATATCCCGATTTGTGGGAGGGCTGTAAGACAGTTTTCCGCTGTCTCGACAGGGGTGAACCTGCGCTTGATCTTCCCGCTCTCGGAGGCCTTTTCAGCCAAAGCCAATGTCCGCACTTAGACCGCGCCCAGCTTGCCAATCGCAATCTTCTTTCTGCAATGCTCAATCTTCGTTGGGCTGTTACTGGCAATGCTCGGTTACCAGTCGATTATAGAAACATTGGGCCAGAAGAGCTCGGCTCAGTATACGAAAGTCTTCTCGAACTTGTGCCGAACATCGACTTTGCCTCAAGGAGTTTCTCTTTTGTGGGAATCGATAAAGAAGGTGTACTTGCAGGCAATGCCCGTAAAACTACAGGTAGCTACTACACGCCTGAACCTCTCGTGCAAGGATTGCTCAAAACCGCCCTCGATCCTGTAATAGATGAATTACTGAAAGGCTGGTCGAATGGTCTAGCTTCGTCAGCTACGGCTGAAAAATCCCTTCTCGGCCTTAGGGTGTGCGATCCAGCTTGCGGTTCAGGCCATTTTCTTCTTGGTGCAGGAAGAAGAATCGCCGAAAAGCTGGCCTTAGTCAGGAGCCTCGATGGCTCTGTGTTGCCAGCAGACTATCGCTCTGCTCTGCGCGAGGTGATTGGCCACTGCCTTTATGGTGTAGATGTCAATCCTATGGCTGTAGAACTTGCAAAAACCGCACTCTGGCTCGAAGGACACGAGCCCGGCAAACCTCTGTCTTTTTTGGATCACCATATTCGCTGCGGAAATTCGCTTATCGGCGTATTCGATGTAGAAGTGCTAGCTAAGGGCATACCTGACGAAGCTTATACACCTCTCTCAGGCGATGATATCGCGTATGCAAAAGCCCAGAAAAAAGCGAACTCAGCGGAACGCGAACAAGAAGGGTGGAGCGAGCTTGACACGCTCTTCGATGAACCTGTCGAGCAAGCCGAAAAAGCCTTAGTGCGCTTTCACCAGAATCTCGAAACTTTGGATGAAGTGGATCTCGCTACGGTAGAACACAAGCGGAAGCTCTATGCCGAGCTCGAGGCAAGCATCGAATATCAGTGTATCAAAGAAGCAAGCGACCTTTGGACAGGAGCATTCTTCGCTCCAAAACAGAAAGGAAAACCCGCAATCCATACCAGCGATGTCTGGAGAGCGCTGAAAGGATCACCAGAATCAGCATTTTCCGAAGGGGTGCTTGCGCTGGCACAGCAGCTCTCGGCTCAACATCATTTCTTCCATTGGAAGTTGGAGTTCCCGGAAGTCTTTGCAAAAGGTGGCTTCGACTGCGTGCTCGGAAATCCACCATGGGATCGGATCAAATTGCAGGAAATCGAATTTTTTGCTACACGGGATCCAGCAATAGCCGCTGCGCGCAATGCTGCAGAGCGCACTCGCATGATCGAAAACCTAGAGCATGGCGATTATGCTGACAAGGCACTCTATAATGAATTCATTTCAGCGCGAAGAAACGCTGAAGCATCGAGCCTGTTTGCTCATATTGGCGCCGATTCTGGTGGGCGCTATCCGCTTTCTGGCGTGGGCGATGTGAATCTCTATGCACTATTTGCGGAATTGTTCCTAAATCTGCGTGAGCCAAAGAATGGACGCGCAGGTCTCATCGTACCTTCTGGCATAGCAACCGATGATTCGACCAAGGACTTCTTTGGAGCAATTTCCCGTAAAGGGCTATTAGTGTCATTATACGATTTCGAGAATAGATTGCGCATTTTCCCCGATATTGATAGCAGAATAAAGTTTTGCCTCCTCACAATGGGCGCAGCTCTTATGGCCGATTTTG
Organism: Spirochaetota bacterium; assembly: GCA_022704665.1. Lineage (GTDB taxonomy): Bacteria > Spirochaetota > Spirochaetia > Treponematales > Rectinemataceae > Rectinema. The sequence goes on from JAKJFY010000012.1 coordinate 42,624, forward strand.
CATTCTTCTTGACAAGTGTAGAGCAGCTTGCCGATGCGCGGCGCCATTTTAGCCTGAGTCCAGAGGACTTCGAACTCCTCAATCCCAATACTTACACATGTCCAGTATTCCGCTCGCAGAAAGATGCAGAGCTAGCGCGCACGATATATCAGAGAGTTCCAGTACTGATCGACGATAAAAAGAGGAAACGCGCAGACAGCGAAAATCTAGGCAATCCATGGGGTATTCATTTTCTAACTATGTTTCATATGGCGAATGATTCCAGTCTCTTTCATACAAGCTCTGGGCCAGGGCTCGTGCCGCTCTATGAGGCAAAGCTCATCCATCAATTCGATCATCGCTGGGCAACCTACAGCACCCCGAAGGTCGCGCCTGCCCAAAAGCCACGTTGCCGATACCTCACCGATGAAGAGAAGCGCGATTTCCACCTGAGCATCCAGCCTCGCTATTGGGTAGAAGAGCGCGAGGTTCTGGCTCGCATTGCGGATGCGCCTAAAGCGATCATTAAGGCTTGGCGTGCTAGCAATATCGATGAACTGCGGAGAGCGCTTCGCGAGCCTGCAACTCCTCGTCAACTTGCCACACTTGCCGATAGCTCGGACTTGCTAGCAGCAGTGGGCGCTTGGCTCGAAGCACACAGCCCACGCTGGCTTATGGGATGGAGGAAGGTATGCCGAGCAACAGACGAGCGAACGGTCATAGCAAGCGCTCTACCGAGATCCGCCGTTGGCGATAGTCTACTTTTGATGATATTTGCTTCGACAATGAAATCATGCTTGATTGCATGTTTGATATCAAACTTATCATCTATTCTCGTAGATTTTATTGCTCGACATAAAATCGGCGGTACAAACTTGAATTATTTTATCTATAAGCAACTTCCCGTCCTTCCTCCAGATGCCTATAGCACCGACGATCTCGCCTTCATCATTCCCCGCGTCTTTGCGCTTACCTATACCGCTTACGACATTGCAGGTTGGGCAGAATACCTCTGGAATTCGCTCGATACGAATATCAGAGCGCGCGTCTACCAAAGATCCCAGCTAGAAGGCAATTACTACCGAAGAATGTCCAAGCCCGAACTCCCTCCAAGCGGAATTGCGCAAGATGAGGCTGCAGCACCAAAAGAGCCTTCCTACCTGCCCGATTCCTTTTTCGATCGGCCATTCTCAACCGAATTTTTTCCACCATTCCCCTGGAGCCCTGAAAGGCGCGCCGTGCTCAGAGCGGAGCTCGATGCCTACTATGCGCGCCTCTATGGTCTCGATCGCGATGAGCTTCGGTACATCCTCGATCCCAAAGAGGTCATGGGAAAAGATTATCCATCAGAGACCTTTCGCGTGCTCAAGAATAATGAGCTCAAGGCCTATGGCGAATATCGCACTCAAGGACTCGTGCTCGCAGCCTGGGATGCCCTTGAAAAAGGGGAGCTTACATGAATGGCGGCGACCTTGTCCTTGCAGAAAAAGCTGGTCGGGAAAATGGCTTTGAATACGTAGTAGAACGCGCTTCGCACCAGCTTGTCCTAGGCTCAGCCTATCATCCCATTCGCGTATTCATCACCCCCGGGGAAAATCCAGTCTCCTGGAATCTACGCTTCGATAATCTCTTTTTAACAAATGAATTGTCTATAAGCTTCCCCGATATCGAAGAGAATGCAAACTACCATATTTGGAGCCTAGAGCTCTTGGCCGCCTTTCTGCGTAGAGCTTCCGAGCTTGCGCGCAGCATGCCCGAAACATCGATCTCTCGATACCAGAAAGAAATCCAGAATGCACTCGATACCGAACCAGACATAAAAGGCACTGAGCGCGAAGCCCTCATCCGCCAGCGAATCGGCCAGGACATCTATCGCCAAGCCCTTATCGACTACTGGGGAGGCTGCTGCGCCCTTTCCGGCATAGATATACCCGAAATCCTTCGCGCCAGCCATGCCAAAGCCTGGTCGGAATGCGAAACCGATGCCGAACGCCTCGACGTCTACAACGGCTTCCTTTTTCGCGCCGACATCGACGCCCTCTTCGACCGCCATCTCATCACCTTTGCCGACGACGGCCTCCTAATCTCCTCACCACGCCTCACCGATTACCAGCTCCGTGCCCTCAACCTCGACGGCGACCGCTATCTAACCCACATCTCACCACAGCACCTACCATACCTTGCTTGGCACCGCCAACGACTCGTAAAGTAAAAACCAAAAAAGAAAGCGAAATCATATTTTTCTAATATATGACAGCCACCCCACAGTGCTTTTTGACAATGAATTTGCTATGATTTTAGTATCGATAAAAGAAGGAGATAGACCTTAGAGCCAAAGGACTGTGGCCATATACAATTTTCTTTAGTATCAAGCTTCTTTGCATTATGAATAGCTACCTCAGATAGAGCCACATATTCTTCAGCATCTTTAAGATCTTTTGATCTTTTGTATAATAGCCTTTCAACTTTTGAATCGTAACCGAAGGTATGATGATTTAGATATGGTTGCTGGTATAATAGATGGTCCTTCAACGAAGGAGGTTTGCAGCTGAAGTTTGACTGGGACGAAAGATCCCGTGTAACCGAATAGCAGTCTGCAACCGTATCAACTTAATGAGTATGGCGAAGGGGCACACCTCGAATAGACGTTTGGTAATCTCAGGCTTCGTTTGAAGGCTACCATAGGAGGCGCAATGAGATTTTTAAGAATAGATCTTCACACGAATTGTTTTACATGTTGCTATCTTGAGGAAGGTGCCAAACGAAAGACCATTAACGTTTAAGCTTGATCCTGAAGGGCTAGCAAGTTTTCGTGCGACGCTTGATAAGAGTACCTTTGTTCTTGTTGGCGCGACCATCAACACATTCGCCTTTGTCGAGCTTTTTCAAGAACTTGTGGCAGATGTAGTGATTGCGAACACGAACAAGCTTAAGATCATCAGCTTTACTGACAAGAAGACAGATCGTATCGATGCGGAAAAACTCGCCAGGATTATAAAGGCGC
>JAKJFY010000129.1:0-419 GCA_022704665.1 Spirochaetota bacterium
GTGTCGAGGCTCTATTCCATGTTGCGGTCAGCACGGTTATTAGAGGCCTATTCACATAAGGCTCCCTGGAGGCTCGGATAGCCTGCGTTTGTGCCTGCTTATTCGCATAAGATCGCTCTTGCGCATATGCTTGTGTTGGTGTCTTTTATCTACAGAAGACGAATTTGTATTGGCAAACAACTGATCTAGGGCTGCTGAAAGCTTTGCGTATTGTGCATCGAGCGAGAGTTCTCGAAGATAATAAGCGCGAGCCTGCGCATTCTCTTTAGGTGAGCCAGACAATGTTTGCACATATAATCTCCGAAGGGCTTTTACGAATTGTTCCTCTTCATCTGCTACTATCGCATTTGCTGCAACAGGATCATATCCTACGAAAGATTCTTTTGTCCCGACAACGGTTTTTCCGAGCATAAAAGCCT
>JAKJFY010000129.1:429-1376 GCA_022704665.1 Spirochaetota bacterium
CCCAATTACATGAACACGCTCCGCCGCAAGCCGAGCACGATATTTCTCGAAGCCTCTTCCAGCTATGAAAAGCTCGCCCTGCACTTGAGGTAATACCTTGCGCACAAACCATCGGATGCCTTCGATATTAGGCGGAAACGCCGATCCAGCAAATAACATGGTAAAAGCATAGGGCTTCTTTCTCGATTGCGCTTGATCAGCTACTGTTCTGTTGTAGCGATCCGCGACAACAGGCATTATTATACAATCTGCCGAACGCCCATAGATACGCCGGAGCTTCTTACTATCTTTTCCAGTCAAGGCCATTACAAGATCTGCGCTTGCCGATTCTCGTTCGGCTTTCAGAATCGATGGGAGCAGCAGAGCATTATGAATTTTGCCTGCGTGCCAGATTCGCTGCGCATTCTACGTTGTGAAAGAATACCGCGGTCTTAAGATCTGGCCGGCAGGCCTTGGCATCGGAAAGGAGCCTTCCGTAGACCGACTGATCCAGAAAGACAAAATCATAGCCATGCAAAATCCTGCGAAATTGTATCGCTTCTTTTCTTCCATAGGGGAAGAACCAGCCCTGCAATGCATCGAATAGAACAGACCGACGACTTTTTGTTCGTGTACAGAATTCATCGAGATAGAGCTCATCTATTGAATTTAGAAAATATCTCCTGAGCATGCAAAGAAGAGAACTCGACACATGATCTGCGCCTCCTCTGATTAGCTTGACTCTTTCGCCACGAACATATAGAGCGCGAGGTTCATTTCTTTCAATAGCATTTCTATTAAAGGTCATGACCGATTACCTTGCGAATAGGGTAAGATGCGATTACCCGTAGAATTATCATCGCAAACACAGCCTGCCGATGTAAAGGAGAAATATTTAGGCCAAAAGCCCTTCGCAAGGGCCCTTTGTTTTTTGTAAGAAAATACCAGTTGTTTTCCAAAGCGGATTT
>JAKJFY010000129.1:1469-1848 GCA_022704665.1 Spirochaetota bacterium
TTGGCCTGGACAGCGCGCGGTTCGTATATAATCCTTGCGCCTGCGTCATGCGTTCGAATTAGAAAATCCGTCTCTTCTCGATAGCAATTGCCACTATAATGCTCATCAAAGCGAGTCTTTTCCGCCAACTCGCGATAGATGAGAAAAGAGGCATGAACAAAAGGCACTTCAACCGGCTGCGGCGTTCTTGCATTAAAGTGAGCTTCGAGGCTTACGGGAGAGATGAGTCTCTTATGGATTTCAGCCTTATACAATCTCTCTGACTGACCCATCTCCCTAGAAATCTCCTCAAATATAGAAGAAAGATCTTTATCATTGGTCAGTCTTGTGAGATAGGGCGCACAGGCGCCGACTATCGAAGCATCATATTCGTGTAGAG
>JAKJFY010000130.1:0-1845 GCA_022704665.1 Spirochaetota bacterium
CGATCGCCTCAAGCGTCTCATTCGTTGGTTCGCTTTTAGAGGGTGTCCCATCGCTCTCAACACTTTCATTTGCTGCCATAGTTCCCCCTTCCGTCTCAAAGTTACGGATGCCATCCGTAACCGTAACTAAATTGTAACCTTGTAAATTACTATTTTGTAAGTAATTAACTTCAGAAGTTACGGTTCCACGGTTGTTTTGTAGGTATCTAGAAAATGCATCATCGAATGGTTTTGTAAGATAGCCTTTAAAGCTTTTGTTCCTCTCTTTCCTTGTCTCTGGTCTAATCTCGAAGCGTGCAAGCATACGTGCCAGTCTATTGCTAGTGAGTTCTCTTCCATGGTTTATTTCCTTCCAAGGTGCTTCGTCCATTGCGTTAAGTTCATCGACAAGCGCCTGCGACGGCCATTTCGTTCTCTCTGGTTGTTCAGCAAAGATTTTTTGAATATCCGAAAGTAACCGCACGCTCAAGTCGCCCTCATCGCTTTGTTTCGCGCAAAGCTCAAGCGCTGCGATCCTCGCGCGTTGTGGCCATTCGCCGCCCGCAAAGTCTGCAATACGTAGTAACTCGCGCCACACATCTGCTTGTCGATCCGATAAGCTAGGGTCAATCTCGGGCTCCTGCGCAAGGACTCTCTCTGCATTATCAGTTGCCCAGCGAGCGATCCTTGCCAATATAGGTTGGAAGCCTTGATCCTTGTCGCTCCTTAAACGTTCGATCTGCTCGTCTGGAAGTCTACGGCGCATCCGAATAATGACAGAACGGCTTTCAATGGTATCTGGCAAAGTTCCTATCAAAGCGATAGTTTTCGGCACATATACAGTAAATAGTCTCGGTTCGTTGTCCTCGCCGACGGTGCGCGCAACCTGCGCGGCTGTTTTGGTGAAGCCGGCGTTTGTCAAAGTTCGCAAGTCGTCGTTTTGTCTGAATATCGAGTCGGCTTCATCAATCAAGAGTGTTGGCGAAAGCATCTCAACAGTGCGGAATAATGCCGCAACGCTAATGTTTGATACGGATAGCGGCTTCGGCACAAGTCTGCTCACGACATCAAGTGCCGTGCTTTTGCCGCACGCTTTCACTGCACTTGAAAATACCAAGTTAGGACAACAAGGTGCTTTCTGTGCGATATGCGCGAATACGATCCAAAGCGTTATGGCATCAATACTTACTTGATCAGCTACTACAAAGCGCCTTACTTGTTTTGCCACGTCATCAAGCAATTTTGTTCCATCCTGCGGCTCAGGTGCTGGTACAGGCTCTGGTAATCTAAGCGCACGCCCTTGCAGTTTATTGCTGTTTTCATCTTTCGCTGCTTGCTTCCTCAGCCTATCCAGTGCAGCAGGCCGAACGCCTGCTGCCTCTGCAATCTGTTTGCGATTTTTTTCATATTCAAGTTCGTTCAATGCAGGAATCAGCGATAATGCTGTCGTTGTCGTGCCTGCTTCCAGGTGTATATAAATGTCTTGCAATGTCTGTGATCGCCGATCCAGTGATTGAATGGTACCGCCAGAAAGGTCGCGGCCGATACTGTCGTATAATGGTTTATCACTCATGCTGTGCCTCCCATAAGGCTGAGCGCGATCTTCCAGCACGCTAAAGCATTTACGCCATCTGAATCGTTCAAGGCCGCAAGCCTTTCCGAAGCTTCGACATAAACAAGAAAAAACGCAAGTGCAAGTCGCTTAGCTTCCTGTGAATACAGGCTCGGACGCCCTGTATAAAGCATTTGTGTATTGCGCGGTGCATGTTCGCGAAAGACTAAGGCATATACGCATGCCGCTTTCTCAAAATCATCGCGCGGCATATTCCACTTTCTGCAAAGCTCGTTGACGCGTCGATATATATG
>JAKJFY010000131.1:0-1832 GCA_022704665.1 Spirochaetota bacterium
ACTTGAATCGAAATAAGTCTGTTCTTGTGCCTTTAACTGTTGCGGAAGGAGAGACTAATCTCGATGTCGAATGGTACCAAAACGGAGCCAAGATCGAAAAGGCTCAGGAAGAAGCGACTCAATGTCTCCCAGGTCATAAAATCTTCCTTTCACCAACCAAAGAATCGGATGCACAGATGCGCGTCTCTATGGATGCGCTTCTTAGCGACAGGAATTCGGGCATTTCGCAAGCATTCTCTAATAGCTCATCCCTTCTTGCAGGACCCTTATCGGATCAAATCGAATGGGTGCAGAGTATCGACTATAAGGCAGCACTTAGCCCTTCGCTCCACAATAGAAATAATCCTGAAAATGCCGGTACAGGCAAATTGCAGGATGTAAAATGGGTAGCAGCGAGCTCTTCTGGATTGATAGCGGTGGCTGGCCTCGACGAATCCAATGCTCTGCATCTTTTCTATTCTCCATCTGGGAAACAAGCTGCATTGGGAGGCAGCAACTACGAAATCCCTTCTTCTGTTGGTTGGATACGCCTATGGCGAGATAAGATATCTATCGATAATCACAAAAAAAATCCGGATATAGTAAGCATATCTCTGGATGGGTCGCTGATAGCGGCTTCAGCATCGACAGGCAATTGGATAAGACTCTATAGACTGGATAACTCCGGCTCTATTGCTAGCAAAATCGATATTGTCAGTAGCTGTGACGAAGCTCCAGAATTTGGAAAAATTAAAGCTATGAGGTTTACAGCCGATTCCACAAGGCTATTCATTTTATCCGATGATCCTGAAAAGGTACTTGTCTTCAATATAGAAAAACTCTTTAGTGGAGAAAATAGTTGCGAAAAGGAATTCTCTTTTGTAGTTAGCTCACAAACTGAACCTGGGCCTTCTCTGCAAAGCTCTTCTAAAAAAGGCTCTTCTAATTTTATGATGCGAGATATGTTGTTATTTAATGATGGATGGATCGCTGTGTGTTCCTCTGAAATAAAGAATGTATTTTTTATCCGGTATTCATTGGCCGACTGTTCTTTTTCGTGTGAGACAAAAATCGAACCTGTCCCAAACTCAAAGCTCCTTGGAGAACCACGATCGATCGCCTTTGATGAGAACAGTGAGCGATGCTATGTAATTTGTAATAACGGAAAATTGCTTTTGTTCGAAAAACCAGATCCTCAGTCTTCCTATACTCTATCCATGACTTTCAGACTATCTCCCGATCTGGATAAAGCCAATTCGCTTGAGCTTGTCAAAAAGAGCCCTGGAGGAACCTATCTAGTCACTGGAGGGGGTAATGGTCTCGGAATCATCTCGCTGGATGCTAATGGGCACCCAATAAGCCAGTCCTCGCTGAATTCGCAAGAAGAAAATCCCTATGGAATAAAATCAATAAACAATGTCGCAGTTCTTGGAGAATCCATAATCTCAGCAGGAGGCGATAGTGGCATTGTAGCCATGTTCGATATTCTAGGCTCATGACGCAAAACAATTCCAAAAAACCACGATTTGCGCAAAAACTGGAAATAGAAACAACCCTAGCAGCATTTAAGAAAGAGAAAGACTTTGAGCAAGTCTTTCTCTTTTGGTATTCGTCCCTTGAAATAGAAATTCTAGCTGCGATAACAAAGTATGGGATATCGCGCTGCCATCACCTCATCTAGACGAGCTACAGGCGCAATATGTGGCGCATCATGTAGAAGCTCCGGATTCTCACTCGCCTCTTCTGCAATTTTTTTCATCGCCTCGGCAAAGAGATCGAGAGTTTCCTTAGACTCTGTCTCTGTGGGTTCGATCATCAGAGCTTCCTGTACGATGAGCGGGAAATAAATAGTT
>JAKJFY010000132.1:0-1805 GCA_022704665.1 Spirochaetota bacterium
TTTATTAAAGTATTCTATTCCGCGATATTGATTTATATTGAGAGCTTCGCGCATTAAAGGATTAGAAAAAGCCCATATGCAGATTTCATTAGCACGCTTGTCTGGAGCTTGAGTAGAATTGATTGTACCTTCTGTGTCAAAAAGAAGACTGTTTTGCCTAAGTGCCCAAGCGACTGCTATTTCTGCGCAAATTGAGACATGGTATTCTGCGTCGCGATTATCGCTTCTGCGACTCAACCCGATTGCTAATTCTGTAAGTTTTTTTGAAATTCGATATTCTTTGACTATGCGAGCTACTTCCTTATTGAGTTCATCTGCGGCGAAAGCCCTTACCAAAGCCCTCATGAACGAATAGATCAAGAGGATCAGTCTATATTGCTGATATTCTGAATCGGATTCACCACTTCCATGGCCAAGAACCGTAGCGGCAGTACTAGTACTGGTGTCAGATTCTAAAGTTTTATAGAGCATCCTGAGCACTATTTTAAGCCACGAGCTTGCGGCCCGGACTGAGTCGCTTCGGGAGGCAGCGAGATTATCGTCGCTTCCTGCAATCTCGCAAAGCCTCGAAAAGAAAATCTCTGAAAAAATAGTCGCTCTTTGAATAGCTTCTTCCTTTGACAGATTTTGAATTGTCTCTATGCTGCTGAGGCTGCTGATCGCATTATGGAGCGATCGATAGAGCTCAGGTTGATCAGCCTCAAGCAAGGCATCGTCCAGGTCGGCTATTCCTCTCGAGTCAACTATTTCAAAGAGCCTTGTGTATCTGCCCTCGGTGTCGTGCACATTTGTGATATCAAGGAAAACCTTGTTCTGGTAGCCTTCCAGCGCTACCTTGAAACCATGGGAAGCAATATCTTCGCTTCGGAATATATACCATAATCCAGAGCGAATCTCATGCATGATAACATAATTTCCAGGTGAGGAATCGATCTTGAGCGCACTGCCCAGACTTACTGTTTTTAGGTGTTTTTTGCCATCAGCGGTCTTCTGGGCAAAAGCAGAGGAGCTGTGAATTCGCCCCGATGTACGCTCCCAATGGTTATTATAGAACACTAGAACTCGCTGCTCTCCCTGGCCATTGCTATAGGCAAAGACATTTTCGTCTATTGTTCCATCGTCTCGCATATAATCAAACAGATAGAAGTTTTCCACTTCAGAGAAAAGCGGGCGCATTCGAAGCAGCGGGAAAATCTCGCGTTCATGGCGTGCGATAAGATCTCTGTCTGGTGTTTCATCCCAATAAGAACGCTTAAATTCCATGCCGTACTTTTCTGTAAAACCTTCGATTTGACCGTGCGCAATCATCGGCAGTCCTGGCATGGTAGCAAGCATCGTTGCAACACCGAAGTATTTATCTCCCTTGCCAAATTGAGCAACTGCTGTCTCCTCGTCTGGGTTGCTCATAAAATTGACAAAGCGCTTTAAGATATCGCGATCGAATTCCTGTGTATTCTTTATAGTCAAGCGATATAGTGAGTTCTTCTCGTCCTTGAGCATGTTCATAAAGGCGGAATTGTATACGCGGTGCATACCAAGAGTTCGCACGAAATAGCCTTCCATAAGCCAGAATGCCTCTGCAAGGAGAAGCGTATCTGGAGCTTTTTCTGCGCATAGATCTACTACCTCTCGCCAGAATTCATTTGGCATTGCCTTATCGAACGCCTCATCGCTCATGGCATGCTCTGAGCGCGATGGAATTGCTCCTCCCGAGCCTGGCGCGGGGTACCATAAGCGCCTGATATGCTGTTTTGCGAGCACCATTGCCGCGTCAAAGCGGATTATGTTGAAATGAGCCGCAACAT
>JAKJFY010000133.1:0-1794 GCA_022704665.1 Spirochaetota bacterium
TTCCACTTCGAAGCCGCCGGCCTTGGCGATTTCGTTCACAAGATCGATATCGAATCCCACGATATTCTTATTCTCATCTATATATTCCATGGGTGGCCAGGTAGCATCGGTGGCAACAACTATCTTGGTTGGCTTTTTTGCGCAGGAAAAAAGGCTACCTGCAGCGAGTGCGACAAGCAAGGCAAGCGCAACAGTGGTGGAAATTGATCTAAGTTTTTTCATACCTCTGCTCCTTTTGGACATCTATTGGAATCCATGTCCTGTATTAAAGCAATTTATTGTATGAGGAGAATATGGCGAATTGCATATAGTGTCAATAATCTCGAATAAATATGGGACTTTTGGGGCATAAGGCGAGTAAGAACGCAGCGCATCTGGTATTGAATACAAAATAGCGCAATGGCTTCATAGAGCCGCAAGGCGAGCCGTGATAGCGGCTAGCGTTCGAATGCTGAGATGCTCCTTGCCGGATAGATATGTTTCAAGAGTATCCTTCAAGGGTTTCCCCCATTTATCCGGCACACCGTTTATTATGCCGATCACAGTCCCCACAAGGCCAGCGTTGCAGTCGACATCGAGGCCTGCATGAGCAAGTATCCGGAAGGATTCGGTCATGTCGCCATTGCCAAACCATAGCGCAGTTATGACGGCTGCAATGTTGGGGTAGGCATGGATCCAGTTATAGCGTTCGAAATACACATCGAGCTTTTTCCAAGCTGCTTCTGGGTGCTCACTCGAGCGGACAGTCTCGAGACATTTTACAAGCACGGCAGCATATTCGCTCTTTGCAGGTATAAATTGAGCGGCACTGGTAAGGAGGGTACGGGGGTCAGACAAAACAAAAGCTAGAGAAGTCAGAACCGCAGCATAGATTTCTCCATAGACTCCATTTTCTGCATGCGATACTACGCCATCGAGATGGGCGAGGCGAGCTGCTTCCATTGGCCAGCCAGGGCTCACAAAGCCACATATCATGCCTCGCATCTGCGCTCCTATCCAATTCGAGTAAGGGTTGTGCCAAGAGCCTGATTCTGGAGGGAATATGCCATCAGCCAAGTTGTGCAAAGCTATCCATTCGGCAGACCATCCAAAGGGAATCTGGCGTATCCACTCGAGTGCAATGTCGCGCGATGTCAGATTTCTTCCATTTTTTTCCAGCGCATCGAGAAAGGCGAGCTCATATACCACATCGTCGTTTGTGGTTTCTGGTTCCGTTATATATTCGGCTATGTGGCCATAAACCTTATGTAATTGCTCGCTATGATAACCTTCGATTGCTGTACCGAATGCGCCGCCTGCAAGTTGGCCAAGCCAGCCAGCATGTATCCTGGCTTCTAAATCGCCTGGTAGAGAAGGGCGATCGGTCTTGGAGACGGTAACGGCAGGCATTGCTTCGCGAATCTCATCCCATTCTTGTGGATGTTCATAGCGCCAATATGGATGGGAGAGGTCTCTAGGCGCATAGTGGATTTCGTGGAGAAGCTCGGCCGTGAGAGCACGCAAATCAGAGCTCGGCTTTCCTCCATGGGCAAGTCTACAAGATTCAGCCATAGCTAGACCTTTATGCAAAAGTATTTCGGCCTTCGAGACATCGTAGCCTTTATTGCCCATGGCCTGGACCATTTCCAGGTATGGAATCTCGGGTGCTCCCGAACCAGGGACGGAGGAATGCCAAAACAGAGCTATCAGATCATCGCCTGTAGGGAACACCGTATCGCTCGTATACCAATTGCTTTCGTGCGTCCTGCGATCCAGAGGAATGGTCGAAAGCCTGAGCTCTCGTTCGATTTTCCA
>JAKJFY010000134.1:0-1726 GCA_022704665.1 Spirochaetota bacterium
ACACCTTTGCTACTCTTGCGCTGGAAGGCGGCGCTAACCTTTACACCGTTCAGCGGATGCTTGGACACGTGAACATTTCAACAACTGAAGTATACGCAAAAGCAACCGACAAGCTAAAACGTGAAGCAGTAGAAGGATTGCCGACCTTGGAACTTGACAAGAGAGCAGAGCTTAAGCAGTTTCGCAAGGCTAAATAATGGAGAATGATAAACAAAAGACCAACATAAAAATAATTCTATATCTTCCAAAACAACCGCTACACCGCTACATTTTTACGATAAATCTTTATACCATATAGATATAACACTGTAGCGCTTTTGTAGCGGTAGCGGATGCAAAACGCTACATTTCGCAAGTGTAGTTTGGCCATTCACTATCTAACTTAAACTAACATAAACACAGCATTGTATATTATGGTAGTAAAAGCATTTATTACTCTTTGGCCACCAGTACCTTAAAAACGGCCGCCATGCGTTCGGATGCTTGTTTTGGATAATTGTGTATCAAAGTAACGAAAGAAAACCTCACTATGGCCTTCTATGTAAACATTGATATACAAGCGTAGCTAAAGTAAGCGTAGCTAAAGTAAGCGTGGCTAAAGTAAGCGTAGGCTAAACTAGCACTTTTCACGCATAACTAGGATTTTTATGATATTTACTAAATTCTACACAAAACCACTTGACGAAACGCATGTATAGTACTAAGCTCTTTCGTGATGAACCATGCTGAAGCAGACCGGGCGTGTGCGCTTGCTTTAATTCGCGCGTTCAAAAAGAAATATCTTAAAAATACTTTTGGCTTTGATGATGAACAAGTAGAGCACGTGCAGTTAGCTGGCATAAAACTCACAGAAATCTTGCGGTATTACTTTGGCGGATCAACGCGCCGTTGGGGCAATATCATATACAATAACGAGATACCTACAAGGCTTGACCTGCAATGCTTGAGGGCTTCAATTGATATTGGCGACTTAGAGCAGATTCGGCACAAGTCCATGATGATTCGCAGCATGCAAAAAGCGGCAAGGCATGGCGTTGTAAAGCCTTTGGCTGGCGCGAAACAGCCGATTGTTAGGCGTGATAGATCGGTATATTATGCGGATTCGTTGCAAACTGTCGACGAGGTTTTAGACAGAGTTTTTGGCAAGCAGAAAAAGCTTGTCTGAAATAGAATATAAGGACTTAGCGCCAAAAGAGTGCAATAGCGCCGCGCGCTAAATTCTTTTCTCATAACGAGTTATCGATTTGGTAGATGACTCTATTAACTCGCCATAAGGCGAGAAGATGGAGTCATTCACCATGACAAACGATGAATTTCTAACAGTCAACGAAGCAGCGCAATTTTTAAAGACCACACCGAAATACATTCGCAAACTCGCATTCGAGCGCCGCCTGCCTGTTTACCGACCCCTTGGCGGTCGCTTGTTTTTCAAAAGATCAGAGCTTGAGAAACTTTTCGAGAACTCACGACAAGCAACAAAAGAAGAACTACAAGATCGCGCAAGCGCCTTGCTTAACAAAGAGGCAACGCGATGAGTGCCGCGGTAACAAAAAAGCCTGCAGGCAGCGCAGGCTATGAGAAAGAAGCGATATATACTAAAAACAATATATCACAAAACCAGCATGCTGTAAACCAAGCGATAGTTAAAACTCGGACGAGCCTACATTTAAGCCTTGATGAATGGCACAACTTCAGCGTCTTTTGTGCACGCCTTGCGCTCGATCAT
>JAKJFY010000135.1:0-1718 GCA_022704665.1 Spirochaetota bacterium
CTCGCTCTTAGGTTACATTCGATGACCATTACGCGGTTCTGCTTTGCGACGAATTGGATGTTGAAAGGACCGGTGATGTTGAGGGCGCTCGCGATTTTTTCGGTTATTCGAATGATTTTACGCACTGTTTCGACGTAGAGTCGCTGTGCTGGAAATACGACGGTGGCATCGCCCGAATGCACGCCGGCATTTTCGAGATGTTCGGTTATGGCATGGTATAAGAGCTTTCCGTGCTTCGCCACTGCATCGATTTCGATTTCTTTTGCGTGCTCGATGAATTTAGAGATGACGACTGGGTGCTCCTGGGAGATGTCTAAAGCGAGTCCAAGGAAGGTCGCAAGGCTCTTATCGTCCCAAGCTACATTCATGGCAGCGCCTGAGAGCACATAGCTCGGCCGCACTAAAACGGGGTAGCCAACCGATCGTGCAAAGGCGAGTGCCTCCTCGTTGGTGGTGAGCTCGCTCCATGCCGGCTGTTCGATATCGAGCTCATCTAGGAGCGAAGAGAACTTGTGTCTATCTTCCGCTTTGTCGATGTTCTGTGGGGATGTGCCGAGAATTAGCGCACCTGCATCGAATAGAGGCAGAGCTAGATTATTGGCGAGCTGCCCACCCATGGAAAGCAGTATTCCAGATGGCTCTTCGAATTCGTAGATATCCATGATGCGCTCGAAGTTCAGCTCCTCAAAATATAGCCTATCGCAGATATCGTAGTCTGTGCTCACGGTCTCGGGGTTACAATTGACCATAATCGTAGACTGGCCAAGGGTACGGCATGTTTCAGCGGCACTTACCGCACACCAGTCGAATTCGACACTGGAGCCTATGTGGTAGGGGCCGCTTCCTATGACAAGGATGCTGCCGTGCGATGGCTTTACGTCGTCGGATGGAATGATAACCGAATCGCCCGATAAAGATGTTGATGCAAATGAATGCGCGTAGGTAACATAGAGATAATTCGTTTGGGCAGGATATTCTGCGGCCAGGGTATCGATCTGACGCACCGAAGGCCGCAATCCTATAGTCTGGCGCCAACGCCGCACTTCAAGTTCGTGAATGCCAAAGATATGGGCAATTCCTGCATCCGAAAACCCAAGGCGCTTTGCGCGCACGAGCATGGCAGCGGTCTTGTCGTCGAGTGTGATCCCGGATGGTGCAACCTGAGCTTGTCTGGCCATTTGTGCAGCCTTCTGCATTTCTGATTCGCATTGTCTGATAGAATTGATTTTTCCAATGAACCAGGGATCGATACCGGTGAGTCTATTGATTTTTTGCACGCTCCAGCCTTCCGCAAGAGCTTGATACACTGCAAAAAGCCTTTTGTCTGTGGGTTTGGAGAGCGAAGCACGAAGCTTGCTTGATGCTATAGTTGTTCGGCCTCCGTCGCTCTGTAAGCCAAACTGGCTTGCGCCTGTCATACGGATAGCCTTCTGGAGCGCCTCCTCGAAGCTGCGGCCGATGGCCATCACTTCCCCTACGGACTTCATCTCGCTGCCAATGTGTTTGTCTACTTCCTTGAATTTTGCGAGGTCCCAGCGCGGCATTTTTATGACGCAGTAATCTAGGGCGGGCTCGAAGCAAGCTGTTGTGACCCCTGTTATCTTATTGCGCAGATCGGTTAGGCAAAAGCCTAGCGCGAGTTTAGCGGCTACATAGGCCAGGGGGTAACCTGTAGCTTTGGAGGCGAGAGCCGAGCTGCGCGAAAGTCGGGCATTGAC
>JAKJFY010000136.1:0-1712 GCA_022704665.1 Spirochaetota bacterium
TAAAGCCTGAGTTTTATATCCGGAAATTTAGCATAATCGAACTGCAACTTTTCTCCCACTGGCGAGCTATCGGATAGATAATGTAATAAGGTAAGGCGAGATGTATTGGCTTTTTCAGTAAAACCATCTGCATATAAATCGATTAGTTCCTTAAGCCCCTCTCCAGGCAGGAGCTGGTAGGTTCCGGGACGTTTTACTTCACCCTGGATTGTCACCAGATTGCTAAGGCTATAAATCCTGATCTCATCGCCAGCCCTCAGGAATGGATCCTGCGAAAGATCCCCATAGCGCTCCGCTTTGAAAAGATCGAAGGTTTTCTCGTAGCCATCGGCAGATTTGACCTTGACATCGCGAATAGAAGAATAGCGTGTAAAAAGCGGCGTAACGGCATCTCGCAAGCGTGTTAGACCTGTTATGCCTACCCAGCTCGATTTGGTCACTTCTCCAGTTACGAAGACATACATCGAGCCATAGGGGATGACGATCTTGTCTTCTGGTTTGAGTACAACATCTCCGCTTAGGTCTATACCATAAAGCAGCGTTTCAAGGTTGATCATTATTTGAGTTTCCTGGCCTTTGCGGATAATAAAGGCTTGCTGCATATTGGCCGATGCGAGAATCTTATCTTTCAGAGGCCGCAAAAGGGTCGATACAGTTATCCCTTCTCGATAGGCTGTTCGCAAGACCGCATAGTTAGTCTGAGCAACTGTCTGGTCCCTTGTCGATATGCCGACAATGTCGCCGGAAATAGCTCCTTCTATATAGATAATAGGTAAATACTCTTCCCTACTCGCTACCCTTATGCTGTCACCATCCAAAAGCACCGGAAGCTCCTTAGCCCCTAGGTCAAATACTATGCTCTCACTCTCCGGCTTAGCTTCACTCGCCTTCCTCGTTAACACTACCATGTCGCTCTTAGCACTCACCCCTAGGCCATCCCCATAGTAGCTTATAAGCTCATTCATCCCCTCATTCTCTAAGAGTTGATAGGTACCAGGACGACGCACCTCCCCACTCACACTCACTTGCCTACTCGCTTGCTTCACCTCTATAGTGTCCCCTGGCCGTATGTACGGATCCTGACTTGCCTCCCCTTTACGCTCCGCCTTGAATAAATCATAAGTTGCTACCTTCCCATCTAAACTCCTCACCACGATGTCTCGCCTGGAAGATCCTTCTATAGTCAGATCCTTCAATACTTCAGATAGCCTACTCTGTGAGGTGATCTCCACAGATACCGATCTCGCTACAAAACCTGTAACATATGCATAGTTAACTCCATAGGGTATCACTATCCTGTCACTAGCCTGTAATTCAATGTCATCTACCGCAGAATATGCATGCAAAAGCTTCTCTAAATCAATACCTATCCTCTCTTGCCCACGAATAATGTAGCTCTTCTGCAAATCCGCACTCGAATATAGCTTACCCTCAAGAGGTTTCATAACCTGCATCACCGTCTGACCTTTCCGTATCAATACCCTCTGCAGATTGTAGGGCTTCCCTGCCCCGCCAACAGTACTCCCCTCTACTAGGATAGCCCCCTCTACATACACTATAGGTAAATACTCTTCCCTACTCGCTACCCTTATACTGTCACCATCCTCTATACTAGGAAGCTCCTTAGCCCCTAGGTCAAATACTATGCTCTCACTCTCCGGCTTAGCTTCACTCGCCTTCCTCGTTAACACTACCATGTCGCTCTTAGCACT
>JAKJFY010000137.1:0-1316 GCA_022704665.1 Spirochaetota bacterium
AAGTTGGCTCTTTTACTGGGCAGGATCTTATTGACAAAAATGTAAGCGCATTGCCAATTGCAGGGACCACGACTGCCGCGCTTACGCCAGCCTATGCAGCAGGCCTCGGAATAAGGCTTTTTGAAAATCAAAAGTTCGAGCCAAGCATCTATGCCGAGCTTGAAGACCCACAAGAACTCTTTTCGAGCAGCGACATTGTTGCGAGCGCACTCGGCTCCCTTCATGCAGGCGCACAGGTGCGGGTGCTGCGCTTCCTTACTATTCGCGGTGGACTGAATAAGGGATCAGATTTGGTCGTTGATAATAGATATTAATAGGTGTTATTGTTGATTGAGATTATTACTTGAAAAGGTAGTCAAAGGGGCATAGAAGGCCGGAGGAGACTTTAAGAGAAGACTTAAAAAGGATTGGCCGCCAGCATCTAAATGCTGGCGGCCTTTTTTCTTTATTTATGTGTATTTTATGGCAATTTCGTTCCGATACTTTAAGAGAAGACATGATTTCATACAAGAGGAATGATCATTGAATCTGCGCCTAAATACCATAGCAGCCATTATTCTCTTTGTAGTTTTCAGCCAGATTACTCTAATTGCTCAGACGAATTTGACCAATATTCTTCCTAAGAATGCGCGCTCTATGGCACTGGGAGGTTCATCGCTTGCATTTGCCGAGGGCTGTGATGCTCTATGGGGGAACCCGGCTGGACTATCGCGCAAAAAATCATTGACGCTCTTCGATTCGTCTACGTGGGCTTACATAATGCCAACGCCGCTCAATATTCAGAATCTGGCAGCAATCCTAAACAAAGAGAAGAGCTCAGAAGAGATAACAGCTATTCTGGATGATTTTATTTCAGAAAATGGAATAGGAGGCGGCGAATACTTTCAATTTGGCTGGATCGACGATGGCATAGGTCTGGGAATTACCTCGATTTCGGATGCAGTAGCAACAGGTAGCGACCTTGCGAATTCTGTCTTAGATGCCAGGAGCCAGATAAATGCTGTGATTGGGATGGGTTGGCTCACACATCTGGGGCCTTTTGAGGCAAGGCTTGGGGTTAATGTGCGCGGCTTCTATAGGATAGAGACAAGCTCGGATGGATGGAACTTTGGGCTTATTTCGGAAGCCCTAATATCGAACGCCGATATTTATTCCGTTATCCAAACCGATAAGCTGATGGGGGGATTGGGTTTTGCAATAGATGCTGGCGGAACTTTAGCCTTTGGGCCTTTCTCCGTGGGTCTCATGGTGAGGGATTTGGCAGACAGATTCGCCATGAAGGAATCCAGCATAAAAGAGATTGCCGACAAATATAT
>JAKJFY010000137.1:1326-1705 GCA_022704665.1 Spirochaetota bacterium
ATGGGAGGGCTCGACTACTATGCAATCTCGCCAATCTATACCGCTGGGTTTTCCCTAGCCCTTGATCAGGATTCTCTTTTGCCAGTGACACTATTTGTCGAGGCCGATGACCCATTATCGTTATTCTCGTTATTGCCGAGCAATATCCAAGAAATACCCTCAAAAATGCATTTTGGCCTTGAGATAGGTATCTTGAAATTCTCCACTCTGCGAATTGGATTCAATCAAGGTTGCTTCTCTGCCGGAGTTGGCATCCATCTGCTTTTCCTTGATTTGAATGCCGCAATGTTTACCGAGCCCCTTGATATTGCAGGCAGCAAAACAAAACGCTCTGGTCTTGTGCTGCAGGGAGCAATCAAGTTCTGACTAAAAAAGAATT
>JAKJFY010000138.1:0-1120 GCA_022704665.1 Spirochaetota bacterium
TGTCGGTTTCGAATAATGGCTAGAAACCGGAAAGTCCAAACCGACCAAAACCGGAAAATTTAAACCGACCTTGACAATCCATTACGAGGACGATCTTTTCAGCAGCGGGATATTCAACCTTTAGGAGTTGTTCAATATGGCTTGCCCAGTCAGCCCTGGCCCGATGTTCATGAGCGTCGGCGGCTCGCCATCCTTTCAATGGTTCAGTGAATAGAAAAATACTACAAGTGCCTTTGCGAACATATTCGGAATCTTGCCGCTCTGGTTTTCCTTTCTTCATGGAAATACGGCGACGTCGATCAGCCAATAACTGAATCGGCTTTTCGTCCATGCGTACCACCGGACGACTAACGTTATAAGGCCTTTTATACACTTCTAAAACATCTTCCATGGCGGCAACAAAGCGGCCGTTATGCTGGGGAGGGATGCACCAGCATTTCTTCAGGTGCGGCTTAAACTCGTTTTTTTTAATGTCCTATTAATCGTCATTGGGGAAATGGAATCGATAATGCCGAGTTCAACACATTTATCAGCCAACAATCGAACCGTCCAACGCGAATACCCTTCAGGAGGACTACTGCAGCACAATGCGATGATGTGTGCCTCAACGTCGCCAGTAACCTTTGGTGCAACAGGCGGTGTTGCCCTTTTTTTTCTCTGAAGAAAGGACTCAAGAGAAGGGGTTCGCAAGAAAGCATCTTTAACGACTTGTATTGTTTGCCTACTCACCTGGTAGGTTGAAGCAATTTGCTCATCATGAAGTGGCAGACGCTCAGCTGAAGTATCCAGGGCAAGAATTATCTGAGCTCTTCTGGTAAGCCGTACGCTTTTGGATCCGTGAGATATAAAGGCAAGCAACTTGTTTCGCTGCTTCGAGGATAACACGATCTTTTTCTTGGTCTTTGCCATACCGCTACCCTCCTTAAATGGTACACCATTTAGAGGGTAGCATGCGAAACATTTATTGTAAACTTTCAAATGTTACATTGTACTAGACATAATTTAAAATTTCTGGGGCTTCAGGGAATAGTATGGGTAACATGACAGAAGGCAGGAATTTTGCCATACTTGAGGCATGGAAGACAAAGAACTCTATGAGAAGCTCTTAGGAATAAGAGAG
>JAKJFY010000138.1:1180-1692 GCA_022704665.1 Spirochaetota bacterium
CTTTAAGCGGATGTTCCTCGAGTCTGCTGTAAGGATCATGGGGTGAAACAAGTGAGTGTACCGTGGGCGGAAGCTGGTTCACGCTTTACGGCGCTTTTTGAGGCAATAGCGATTTCATTGCTCAAGGTAGCAAGTCTCTCTGATGTTGCCAGGATACTCAAAATAAGCTGGGAAGAAGCATCAGGGATCATGGAAAGAGCGGTGAAGCGTGGGCTTACGCGTCTAGTAGTATCGCTTCCGGTGAGAGCATTCGCGATCGATGAGACCTCATTTCAGAAGCGTCATGAGTATGTCAGACCCTCTCTGCCAATATATAAGTCACCTTAATAGGAGGTGACTGTATGAAGTATAGCGAAGGATTTCGGAACTCATTACTGCGGAAAGTCCTGCCGCCGGAGAACCGAAGCGTGTACGGGGTCGCGAGAGAGACCAGAATGTTATCACCGACTGTGACACGCGCACGATTCAGAGCTGGGTCGCTAGCCTCAAAGATGGTACGCTCTGCTTCGATC
>JAKJFY010000013.1:0-40124 GCA_022704665.1 Spirochaetota bacterium
AGATCCTGAGACATTAAGGCTTTTTGCAATTCAAAACCTAGCTGAAGATGAGACAAGCGATTCCTTGTCCAGATTACCAATAATGCGCAAGTGGTGGGATTCGATGAAAGACCTGATGGAGACGAATGCTGATAATTCGCCCAAAGTCTGGACGCTCAAAGAAATGTTCCATATGGACTGAATGCATGAAGGTGTGTGCATGAATCTCGATTCTATTATAAGGCTCTCTCGCCGCTATGGCACGGACTCCCGATACGTTTTAGCTGGAGGAGGAAACACTTCTTTAAAGCAAGATAATGTCATGGCGGTAAAGGCTTCTGGAATTTCATTGGGAACAATCGATGAGAAAGGCTTTGTATTGCTATCCCTTCCTAGGCTCATCGATGTTTTCGAGGCTGTGCTTCCTTCCAGCGCGGCTGAACGTGAGAAGATCGTGCTCGAAAGGCTTCTTGCTTCCCGGCTGCCGGGGCAGACAATGCGGCCAAGCGTTGAAACCTTACTGCATGCCTTATTCCCTTTTAAGTTCGTTGTGCATCTGCATCCGGCGCTGGTAAATGGTCTACTATGTTCGACCGAAGCTCTCGAAAAGACACCTGAGCTATTTGGAGAAGAAGCTGAAGTTCTCCCTTATACCACGCCTGGATATACTCTTGCAGAGAGAGTCCGAACATTATTTAGAATACGCAAATCCATGGGCAAAGGCCCAATTAGAATACTTTTCTTGCAGAATCATGGAGTATTCGTAGCTGCAGATAATGCTGATGAGATAGATGATCTATATAGGTATATTTTTAATACTCTAGAAAAATGTGTGAAGCCGTTGCCGGTGGATGATGATTCTTATTCTATAGTAGGCAAGGCTAAGAATAATACTCTGTCAGAGAAGATGAAAATAGCGATGGAAGCGATGTCCTCGGAATTTAACGTAAGATTTTTCTTTACGTCAAATTCGCTTTTGGATTATTTTCTAGGCTCAAACGAGGCTTTTGAACCACTTAGCCAAGCCTTCACACCCGATCACATTGTCTATGCTGGCGCTTGGCCTCTTTTTCTCAGCCAATCAGCGGCCAGCGACCCCGAATACCTCAGATCAACAATACATGAATACATCGCTGACCATGATGAGCTACCAAAGATCCTCGCTATCCCAAAAATTGGAGTTGTAGGCCTAGGAAAAGACGACAAGGCCGCCGAACGCGCCTGCCTTCTCTTTCAGGATGCAGCAAAAATCGCTTGGTATGCTCGGTCATTTGGAGGCGTTCATCCGATGGAACAAAAAGATGTGGATTTTATCCGAGGTTGGGAAGTAGAAAAATTCCGGTCAGGGGTAGCTGCCAGCGGGCTTACCACTCCTTCTTCGGAAAGTGCTCCTATACTAAAAAATTGATCTCTAACTATGAAAGGAGGAGAATTCAATGCCCAGAACAGAGCAAGAATATAAGGCAGCACGAGAAATATATGCTGAACTTGGCATCGATACCGATCAAGCCATAGAGACTCTTACCTCTATACCACTATCCATCCATTGCTGGCAGGGAGACGATGTAATAGGCTTCGACGGAGCTACATCGCTCTCTGGCGGCATACTCTCCACAGGAAGTTATCCAGGTCGAGCGCGGAATGCCGAAGAGCTGCGGTCAGACGCAGCCTTTGCCTTTAGCCTTATACCTGGGAAAAAACGCTTTAACCTACATGCCATGTATGCAGAGACAGGCGGTGCTAAAGTAGATCGTTGCGATATTGAACCGCGCCACTATGAAGGTTGGATGGAATGGGCCAAACAACAGCATATCGGCCTGGATTTCAATCCAACTTTCTTTTCTCATCCTCTTGCAGAAAGCGGCTGGACTCTTGCTCATCCAGATAATAGTATTCGAGATTTCTGGATTCGGCATGGCAAGGCAAGCAGACGCATAGCCCAGTCGATCGCCGATACACTCAAGGATCATGTCGTCAATAATCTCTGGGTACCCGATGGTTACAAAGATATGCCCGCCGATCGCCTAGGTCCGCGCCTAAGGCTCAAAGAGTCTCTCGATGCAATATATTCCGAAAAACTACCAAACGACCGTGTGCTCGACAGCGTAGAATCCAAACTCTTTGGTATAGGCTCAGAAGCCTATGTAGCAGGTTCCCACGAATTCTATCTGGGCTATGCGTCCCAAAAAGCCATCGGTCTATGCTACGACATGGGCCACTTCCACCCTACCGAAAACATAGCAGACAAGATTTCCTCGACTCTTCTCTATGTACCTTATCTGATCCTCCACTTGAGCAGGGGATTGCGTTGGGACTCAGATCACATAGTCGTCTGGAATGATTCGCTCACAGATGTCTGTAGAGAAATTGTCAGGATGCATGTCTGGGAAAGAGTCCATCTTGCTCTCGATTACTTTGATTCGAGCGTCAACCGCATCTCAGCATGGATCAATGGCGCACGCAGCACCCAAAGAGCTCTCCTCTATGCTTTTCTCGAGCCTATAGAACCGATGCGCGCTGCAGAAGAACAAGGTGACTTTGGAACAAGGCTCTCCTATATCGAAGAATCCAAGTCTCTGCCTTTTAGTGCTGTATGGCACCATTATTGCGAGACACAAAATGTCCCTTATGGTCCTAGTTGGCTCGAAGACGTAAAAGATTATGAGAAGAGAGTATTAGCGAAAAGACCATAGTTTTAGAGAAATAGATAATCCTAAATCGCCAAACCTATACAGATATTCTCATTCTTGACTAATCGTATCAAAAACCTAGATATTATAATGTAAAGGGTAGAAAACGAAGGCATGGCAAACCAAGAGAATATCGATATAAAAGAGAAAAGGTATTCAACATCTAATCCTGAAATATTAGAACAGAATTGCCCCTCGACTTCTAAGACTGACAATTTCGATATCGAAAATGAAATAAATGGAAATAGATATGCAGAAATCGTCACCCAGAGCAATAAGCCGCTTTTTGCCTTTCTGCGCTTTTCCATTAGAGAAGATCTAAGATTCATGCTGCCTCGCATTATCATGCGAACAGCAAAAACCATGCGTCGAATTCCACGAACATTCATCATCAAAACCGAAAAAGAACTCGAGCATTATGTGTTTGAGACTATTACTTTATGGGCACGTAGCATAACAAAAATTACAAAAATGGATCTCGAGGTGAGAGGCGCAGAAAAAATCATTCCCGATAGGACCTATCTTTTTGCTTCTAATCATCGATCGCCTGCGGATATACCTATTCTCTTCGTTTGCATCCCACAACCCGCTGCTTTTGTTGCTAATGACCTATTTAGAAAGATACCCGCTCTCTCTTATTGGATGCGCGCAAGCGGCTCGGTCTTTGTCGATCAAGGTAATCCACAATCAGAAGTACGCGCCCTGAAAGTCATGGAAAAGCGGCTAAAGAAGGGCCGAAGCCTCATATTATTCCCTGAGGGACATATGCACCAAGGCAAAGGAATCGGCGAGTTCAGCCGAGGTGGACTATTTGCAGCAGTTCTATGCGGCGTCCCCATCGTACCCATATGTACCTATGGAACGGAAAAAGTCATGCGTCCTGGCAGTTTTCATATCAATCCATATCGCCATGTTGTTGTAGAATTCGGTGACCCCATTGAGACCAAAAATCTAGGTAGAGCAGACAAAAAACGCATCCACCTTGTAGTCTATGACATCATAAAAAACATGAGAACAGCTCTCGAACAGGAGTTCTCGCCCTCAAAAAAGAAAATTTGAGCCTAGCATACCCCAAACAAGTACAGTCAGTTATCCCTCGAGATCTGTCCCGTGAGAAGCCCTCTCACGCTCTCGAAGCGACTTGAGAAAACTCTCAACATATTGCCGGGCAATATCTTTGCAACCAAGACCAATCGCAATTGCAACTCCAAGTGCTACAGAACCAATAAGCAATAAAAGAAGGACATTCACAATTGATTCAAATCCTAGCTGTTCGACGACCATGATGACGACAATGATATAACCCACAACTCTAATTAGTCTCTTAACCAGTGTTGCTGAAGTGAGACCTGCATTGCTCATTATCGTCATCACGAAATTTGAAAGAAAATTTGCGATAAAGATGCCAATCGTCGCGGTGATTATAGTGGCTAGAATCGATGGAATCGCGCCGTAGAGCCAAGATGAAATTGTCTCTGCGGCCCTTTTATCAAGTACTGATGCAGCTTCTGCTAAAGCAAATAGCATTACAATCCAATATAGAAAAACACCAATCAGCTTTGAGGCAGAATATCTAACATTTCCTTTACGCAAGAATTCCTTGATACCGATCTTCTCCGAAAGCACATCGAACTTGAGCCAAGCCAGAACTATTGGCACGATGATCTTAAGAAGCTTCGCAATTGCCCACCCAACCAACAGAATGAGTATTGCCCCAATCCCTGATGGCAAATTGCCGATCCATTGTTCTATTTCAATTATAATTTCATTCACTCAATTTTCCTCCATTAAGAGCCCTTCTCAGCCCTCGGTGACAAGACGGTGGAGTTCTTCTACCGACATACCTTCGATGCCAAGAGAACGTACTGTGCGCCCATTAGCTCTATAGTCCTGGCCAAGCATCAGATTCGCAAGATCTATGATGAGGTTTATTGCTGGAGTTTCGATACCATAATTAGCAGCTATACTTGCCATAGGTACAAGGCTCATGGGTACATCTTCCCATATATAGCGATGATCGATAGAACGTGGCGCTTTTATGCCAGCATAAGCTATGGTAGAACGAATCGCGGTACATAGATCATCTCCTGCTGAATCGTAGGTGAGATAGAGCCATTCCCTTGCTGAGACTGTCCGTATCCCTAGAGCTCGTGCTAATGCAAGTCTTTCATCGTCTATTGCTTGGAGTACCCTAGCCACTGATGGTGAAATGCCTTGAAGATAATACTCGAAATCTCCACCTGTGGATTCGATCCATCCTGCATTTAGAAGGGTCAGAGCAGGATGAAATACAGCCCCAATATTCTCGAGGCTCGTTGCTAGAACATTGCTCCCTGCAATGAACTGGGGAAAAGCCAGATCGATCACTTTCAGCACAACTGGTGTGAGAAACGAAGGCAGTGCACTGACGGGCACTCCATTCTTGATGCTAAAAATATGGGCTCTATTGCGAGTGATCATCCGCGAAGCATAAACGAATGTCTGGGCTTCCACTACTACAACACGAGCCTTGCATTTTTGGCGCTGGAGCTCGGCTCTGAATTCCAATGCTCCTCCAGTCCTTCCAGGATTGAGCACAACAATCTGACCGTCCTTTAAGAAAGGCGCCATCAATGCAGCTAGATTATAGTGCGCAGTCGAGGGAGTAACTATCATTATGACATCCGCACCTTCTAGAGCTTCCCCAATATTGGCGCTTGCCAGGCGCACTGACCCAAAGCCAGTTACTACTCCTTCGATATCGATGCCTCCATACCAACGAATCGCATTGAGATGCTCATCGGTTCGATTATACATCTGGACTGGAAAGCCTATAATTCCTAGATGGCCTGCCATGGCGATACCGCCATTGCCCGCCCCCACTACGCACCAAACCATCTTTTTCCCTTTAGCAGCAACACGATCGAGTTGTGCTATAACGCCCTCCCAATCAGTGTCTTTCACCATAGTGCTCCTTTTGCCCACCTCCGCTCCCACTTACCTGCCGGCTTGAGTCAGCATTACTTGAAATCGAAGGCAAAAAACCCATCTCTTCGAGGTTCTTTGCAATCCCAAAGAGCCGCTGACTTACTGAAAGGGGCTTGCCTTCCCTATCTACTACATTAACGCCTCCATGCAGAAACTGCACGGACTGATTAACTGCCGCTTCGAATTCATCTTTACAAGCAATGAGCCAAGGAAGAGGAAAAACGCCGGATTTTAGCATTGAATAAAAACCGCGTGGACTGTATGCATTAAGAATCGTAGCTTCAATGAATTTGATCATCTGCTTAGCCTCATTGAACAAATTCTGTGTTCGAGACTCGATCATCTCTGACTTGCCATATTCTGGCATATCGCCTTTCTTTTTTAAGCGGCGATATTCAGAGAGGGCATGCCTAGTAATTTGCACCGATTCCTCCACTACTGGAGGATCGGCAAGCCTTACGCCTTCCGAATAACTCACCACATGAATTATCTGTGGGCTTGCTGGACTATCTGGCTCAATGTCATCCATGAGCATAGTTACCGCAGCGAGTTGAGCCCGAGCCTTTTCTAAATCAGACGAAAAGTAGTCTAGCCCTCCCCGAGGCTGCAGAATTACGGAAAAATTGGGTCCTTCAAGCTCGCGAACAAGCATGCGCAAGGCACGCGCCTTGGCAATATCTTGGATTCCCCAGGTATATTTAGGCGTATTAAGCATAATCTGAAGGATCAAAGTGCGAATCCCCTGCGCCTTTGCTGCCTTAGCTGCAACATAACCAGATACAATGTAGCTTACATCATCACATCCACGAAAAGCAAACTGATGCGGCACATTTGGTTCCATGGGTTTACCGCTCGATGCGATATGACGCAGAGCCTCGAAATGCTCTTCGAGATTCTGCAAGACGGTGTTCTCTCCTCGGCCATCGAGCTGAGAAAACCACCAAAAAGAAAGGGCATGCCAGCAAATGTCCAGAGCTTCTTCATGCATTCTTGTCATGTCTGGC
The DNA here is from genome assembly GCA_022704665.1 of Spirochaetota bacterium. Classification (GTDB taxonomy): domain Bacteria; phylum Spirochaetota; class Spirochaetia; order Treponematales; family Rectinemataceae; genus Rectinema. Next base: position 6,641 of record JAKJFY010000013.1, read on the forward strand.
ACATGTTTTGTTCCTGCATAGGTGCGGATAAACATAGGCCGCCCAGCTTCCCAGACTTGGCGATATTCCGCTGCACTGTTGATAGGCACACCGCCACCGTTCGGAAGGCCTGTCCAATCTTCTCCAAAATGACTCTGGGTTAGCTGAGAACTTCCAATAGAGAGAACATCTAGAAGCCTTCCTTTCGCTAGTTGCTTTGTCCAGTCGAGAAATAGTGCAACTGCTTGCTCACGATCCTCTGCATAAGGGCCTACATGGGCTCGCATTAGCGGAGGAAATCCATGGTTAATGCCATGATGTACGCGATCCAGTACTTGCTCTCCCCAGAGGCCGAATCTTTTGGAATCAGAACGATCGATAGGTTTTACTTCTAAATATTTTCTATTTTCAATGATTTCGCGGCCAAGCTCTAAACGCGCCTTGTCGTAAGCGAGCTCCACGCTCGCTTGCTCGGGCATAAGGTGGGCTGGCAAGCCTACCTTTCCCAGCACCTCTTCATAGGACTCATCGCCCTGAAATGTTGCGTCCACAATGGGCACCCGCTCTGCCGCCCGCCTGCAGGCGGGCGGCAGCCCGGCAAACCACAGAGCAACGATTGGGCCGCCTTCGCTTGCCATAAGCCCGAGGCGCCGAAGGCGCTCGACAAGGCGCGCAAAAACCTCGACCCCACGTTCAGGATCGAGTCGATATGAATAGCCTAAGATATCGATATGTCTATCGCGTATCCATCTAATTAAAACATCCAATGATCTATCATTAGATATTGTGTCAATCTCTTTGTTAACATCGTCGCCAGCAATCTCCACTCTTATGCCACAATCTCGCAACATCTGTGCAAACGACAGAATGCCAAGCGTATGTGCATCTATCGCAGGCTTTACAAGGCCGACTACATCAGTCTGCTTTACTCTGTACATCTTAGAATCTCCTCTGTTCTCGTCATTAGCAGCACCCTTTTTGGCATAATTATAAAGAGTACCTTACTAAACCTCGAATTTTGTCCCTCTAAGCAGAGCATGCGCCTCCTTTGGAAAAGCTTGGGCTAATTGCCCTTCAGCCCTTAGTCGTCTATATCCAGCCGCGACAATTCCCACTAAGTATTGATCCTGCGATAAACCAGCAAACTGAGCCGCTCCACCAAACCATTGATCGGGTATCATCGGTTGACCGTTGATTTCTATCGCCCAAAACTCTCCATTAGCATAGATAAAATCACCGCGTGCGTAGTCTCGCACCCCAGCAACAGCAAAAGCTCTTTTCGCAATAGGCAGAAATGAAGCGGCCATATCAGCTTCGAGCGGATTTACGATTGTCCCTTTCTTGTCTTTATCGCGAGTCGTTATGATATGAAATCGTTTTGGCTCTAAAAGAGATACTTGTGCAGGCATGAATTCCATGCCTAAAACCCCTCCGATCATAGCGCAGGTAATCTCCATAAAATCAACATAAGCCCCAAGATAATTCTCTACTATAATGATTCCTCCGAATTGAATGCGCATTTTATCAAGAGCCTCACGGAGCTCAGCTTCATTCCAAACGATGCTGCTTTCATCTATACCTCTAGAATTGCCAAGGTTTTCTGGCTTTAGGATATAGGGAAAGGCGTTTAATGATAAAAGCCTCTTCATATCCTCACTGCATTTATTCTGTTCTTCTCGAACAAGACCAAAGGCAGGCGTCCTTATTCCATCTCTTTGCCATCTATTCTTGAGCGATCCCTTGGAAAGAGCCAGGTCAATCGCTATAGAATCTGAGCCAATATAATTGACACTATTCTCTTCGAACCATGCATGTACGTTATGCGATATATTATTGCCATTTTCATATAAATGATCTATTCCACAAAGCACAAGATCTGGCTCATAATTATTTAAGCTCAATTTGATATCATCAATGTTCTCTGCATAAGAGAAAAAAGCCTTAAAACCAGCATTCTTATAGATTTCAACCATCCGTAAGTATCTTGCATTGCGCTCTGCGGCAAGACTCTGATCGGAGCTTTTTTTCATGATTATTAGCAATCTCATCTGACCCTCTGTTTCAATTCTGAATTTTTTCAAATTCTGCACATAAATATGTAACACAATTTTAGGAATTTAGCCAATTTATGCTTTGCTTGTATCGAAAATCCTCTAAACTTTCGGGATATATGCCAATTTCAAGATAAATAAAGGCGAATATTAAATTTGCTATTATGATATAATAGGCAAAGATGATAGCTAATAATGAACGACAGGAAGAGCGCGATTTTATGGTTCGCTTCCAGATTGCGGCACGTGGTATAAGAGATAAGCGGGTCATTGATGCGATGCGCCGTATTCCTCGTCATCTCTTTGTGCCATCGTCCTACCAAGTCGAAGCCTACGAAGATTATCCTTTGCCGATAGGCTCGAGTCAGACCATTTCTCAGCCATTTATTGTGGCCTTTATGGCCGAGGCGCTGATGCTCAAGGGAGATGAGCGAGTTCTAGAAATAGGTACAGGCTCGGGATATCAGACCGCAGTGCTCTCCTTGCTTGCAAAAGAAGTCTATAGTATCGAGCGGATAGCTGTTCTCTTAGATAGTGCACGAACTATCCTCGAATCCCTTGAGATATCAAATGTCGAGCTTCGTCTGGCAGATGGTTTCTATGGATGGAAAGAGAAAGCTCCCTTTGATGCTATAATATTGAGCGCTGCGCCATTCGATATTCCGAGCGCTCTATTGGAACAGCTAGCAGATGGCGGCAGGCTTGTAGGGCCAGTTGGGCCTCTCGGAGCACAGAGTCTCGTAAGGATTACGAGGCGTGGTCAACACTTCGACAGCGAGGCTCTCTTGGATGTTGCCTTTGTGCCCATGCGCTCCGGCTTGAGCGAAGCTTAATGCGAGAATGCCTCTTCAAAAATGCTTCTCGAATAGTGTAATATCTATGTTGAATTTGATATGCTGGTTTCGATTACCTAATCATAGAACCAAGGTTGAAAAACAATAGGAATAATTATTCACCTAACATCGTATATTGGAGAGAATTATGTTTGCACAGAATTTGACATTTCCTCATTTCGAAGAGCAGATAAAGAAGATCGACACTATTGTCATCCCAACTGGTAGCTTTGAGGCGCATGGCAGGCACTGTCCTCTAGGAACAGATATTATTATCCCGGAGCGTCTTTGCAAGGATCTGGAATCTGCTATTGGAGACCGAATCCTTATCGCTCCTTCTATAAATTATGGTTACACACCGCTCTTAAATGCTTTTCCTGGAACCATTCATCTTCCCGCAGAGCTTCTCATATCTATCTATTCCGAAGTAGCAAAAGGTTATGTAAGCTGGGGCGCTAAAAATATCGTGTTTATGAATGGACACGGAGGCAATATTCCAATGTTGACCGTTGCCTGCGACAAAATAGCCAAAGCAGGAGCCTCGGCAATGGTAATCAGTTGGTGGGCGACATTCTCTAAGGAGATACTCGGTATTTGCAGTTCTCAAGGCCACGCGGGAGAAGACGAGACTTCGGTTATTATGGCGATCGATGCCACTTTGGTCGACAGGCAATCTAGAAGCGCCCATATGAAGAAGGCATTTTCTCTTCCATTAGCTATGCCTGATCAAGTCGCGGAGCGCTATCCAAATGCCATGAATGGAGATTCACTTCTCGCAACAAAAGAAAAGGGAGAGCGCCTTCTGGCTATGATACTCGAAAAGAACATCGAATACATTAATCGCTTGCGCAGAAAAGATCTGCTAGTGCCTATCGAGGTTGGCTAAGATATATTTTATCGCCAGCCCTTGCTTCGGTGCGAATCCTAATCTTCTTTCAATAATATATCCTGAATATATATCAAAATAGGACGAATTCAGTCAGTCGCTTCTTTGAAAACCCTAGCAAAATTCCTATATGCAATTTTCTCGATTTGATAGGAAGAAAAGCCAGATTTCCCTAGTTCTTCGATTATTGCGCAAGCCTTCGATGCGTCTTCTAGGCCTCTAACTGGAGGGTATTCTTCTTGCGTATATAGATATTCACAGAAATGCAGGCCAAGCCCGACATGATCTTCGCCGGCTACATCGATCATATGCCGCAGATGATGCATGTATCGCTCGAGCGAATGATTGGCTCTATCTTTTATGTCAGCCAATGCGGCTGGGCTTGTCATACAGCCCATCAAACCACCATGCTCCGCTATATTGCGTATATCTTTATCTGAGAGGTTTCTGCCATTGTCATATACTTCTGCGCTCGATGTATGGGATAGCATGACAGGCTTCTTAGAACACGAAAGGATATCTAGCCTGGTCATAGGGCTTGCGTGCGCCAGATCTATAAGAATTCCCATTTCATTCATAAGGCCCACTGCTTCTCGTCCCACTTCTGTCAAACCAAGAGGATTCTCAGATCTAGGGCTCCCATCTAGATCGAAAGCTCCAGTTCCAAATGCATTGCTATCGTTATGGGTGAGCATCGCAATTCGAAGACCGGCTTCCATATATAATCTTCTCAGCCATGAAAGATCACCATTCGCCGCACGCAACCCTTCATAACATAATATTCCAACCCATAGCCCATCTCTAATTGAATTATCGAGCTCTTGAGAAGATGTCGCTATGAGATACGAGTCATCTTTACATGACCGCAATAGCTTAGTCAGGGCTATAAATTCTTCGAAGTTCTTTGACTCCGCGAATTCTCCAGCCATGCGACAATCTACCAAAACAGCGCCCTGGATACCTCCACTTCTCATTCTATTTATATGCTGCTTGAATCTCTTAAGCACTGCATTCTCATCGGAGATGTCTTCCCTTCGCACAATATCCATGATGATGTCACCATGCATGTCAAAAATAGGTATCATAGATTTCGCCAGCTCTCCTAAGCTCAGAAATAACCATCAGACAAACATTTCGGCGCGATGGCAGGCTACAAAGCGATTTGGACAGACTTCTCTGAGAATAGGATCAGACTCGCTACAAGATGCTATGGCATAATTACAGCGAGGCGCAAAGCGGCAACCTGGTTTTGGATTTATTGGTGACACAACCTCGCTCTTTAGTATTATCCTTTCCTTTCTGGCATTGAGTCTTGGAATAGGAATAGCCGATTCCAAGGCCTTACTATAGGGATGAATTGGATGCTTAAAGAGCTCGTCCGTATTTGCTTTCTCGACTATCTGCCCCAGGTACATCACAACGATATCATCAGATATGTGCTTTACCACCGAAAGATCATGAGTAATAAAAAGATATGTTAGGTTCAAAGACTCCTGAAGATCCATTAGCAAGTTGAGTATCTGTGCTTGAATCGATACATCCAGGGCAGATACCGGTTCATCGCAGACAATGAATTGAGGTTCGAGAGCAAGTGCGCGAGCAATTCCTATCCGCTGTCTTCGACCTCCATCCAGTTCATGAGGATAGGCATCATATAATCTGTCAGCCAAACCGACGGTTTCCATGAGCGAATGAACTTTTTCCTCATATTCCTGCATATTTCTAACCTTTTTATAGATCTTGAGCGGCTCGCCGATGATCGATGAAACAGTGTGGTGAGGATTGATAGAAGAATATGGATCCTGGAAGATCATCTGCATTTTGGTGCGCAGCGTCTTCATGTCCTTCTGCGAGGCTTTTGTAATCTCAATTCCAGCATAATCGATAGAGCCTCCATCTGATTCATGAAGGCGGACAAGCAGTCTTCCAGTAGTCGATTTGCCGCAACCAGATTCGCCTACCATGCCAAGCGTCCCACCCTTTTTTATATCGAAGGAAATGTCATCCACAGCATGGAGAGTCCCCTTTGTAACATGGAAGTATTTTTTGAGGTTTCTTACTTGTAGAATAGGCAATTCAGATTGATTGTTCGACATGCGAATTCTCCTGATACTGATGGCATTTCACTAAATGGCCTTCTATAGAACTGTTTTCGGGGTGCGCTTCATGACACTTGGGCATTGCATTAGGGCATCGCGGGCTGAAATAGCATCCCTTTGGCAGATTGGTTGGATCGGGCATAAGCCCAGGTATTGGCTTGAGACGAGGAGAGCCTTCGCTATAATCAGGGAGAGATCCCAAAAGACCCTTTGTATAAGGGTGAAGCGGATTTCCAAACACCTGTTCGACCGTGCCATACTCTACAACTTCGCCTGCATACATGGTCGCTACCTCATCGCAGTTCTCAACCACCAGCCCTAATGAATGAGTAATAAACAGAACCGATGTATTGTTCGTTTTTATGAGGCCGCGCATCAAATCGAGCACCTGTGCCTGAATGGTGACATCTAACGCCGTTGTCGGCTCATCTGCCAAAAGAAGCCTGGGATTGCAGGCGAGCGAAAGTGCAATGACAACACGCTGTTTCATTCCCCCTGAAAACTGGTGGGGATATTCCCTTGCTCTGACTCCAGGTATACCGACAGTCTCGAGCATCTCCTCAGCCTTAGACCAGGCCTCAGCCTTGGAGGCCTTTTCGTGCTTAAAAATAGTCTCAGCTATCTGTTCTCCTATGGTTAGTACGGGATTAAGCGCTGTCATGGGATCCTGAAAAATCATCGCTATATCTTTCCCCCGCATCTCTCGCAGCTCCTGATTGGACATGCCGAAAATATCTGCATTGTCAAAGCGGATAGATCCAGAGATTATCTTGCCCTGGGGCGCACGGATCATATTGAGTATCGAAAGAGCCAGCGTAGTCTTACCCGCTCCTGTCTCGCCCACAAGACCTAATACTCGACCTCTCTGCATATCCAACGAAAGATTGTTTACCGCCCTGACCGTTCTTCGATTCGAATAATAATTCACATGCAAATCTTTTATTTCAAGAATTTTATCCATAATTCGTTTCCTAACGCCTGAGTTTTGGGTCTAGAGCATCGCGTAGTCCATCGCCAATTATATTGTAGGCCAAAACAGTGAGCAAAATCGCTATTCCTGGCGCAAATAGAAGATGCGGTGCGTATTGGATGAATTCTCTAGCCTCGGAGAGCATATTGCCCCATTCCGGCTTTGGCGGAAGAATTCCTAGTCCCAAAAAAGACAACCAAGAGGCCGAAAGTATCGATGAGCCTACGTTGAGCGTAGACTGAACAATAATAGGAGATGTGATATTCGGCAGTATGTGCCTGAGCACGATGCGAAAATCTCCAGCGCCTATTACACGGGCTGCTTCCACGTATTCCTGGTCTTTGATCGAGATTATAGAAGCGCGAACTATTCGTATATAGCCAGGAATCAAGGATGTGCTTATAGCGATCAGCAAATTGAAAAAACTATTCCCAAGCGCAGCCACAATGGCTATCGACATCAGAATAGTCGGAATAGAAAGGATTATATCAGTAAGTCGCATAATTATTGTATCGAACAAGCCTCCCTTATATCCGGCTATAGCGCCTAAGATGCCGCCTATTACAACTGCTATTGCTACAGTCACAAAACCGATGATCATAGATATTCTCGCACCATGGACTAGCCTGCCGAGAATATCACGACCATAGTTGTCCGAACCCAGGATAAAAGTGTGCTCTATATCTTTCTCTTGAAAATAGACCGTACTGGTTTCTCCAGGCTTTAAGAGCGCATTCTCGAGCGAATTCGAAGTAACGAAATCATACGAATAGAGAACATCGGCAAAAATGGCAATAAGCGCGAATATCAGAACGAGAATCAAGCTTGCAACTGCGAGTTTGTTCCTCGAAAACTGCCTCCAGAATTGAGAGATATTCTTTGATTGCCGCTTAAAGAATCTCAAAAATGTCTGGTTACTCATTGGTTGCCTCGCACTAGTTTCTTCTTTGCCGAAAAAGTGGATTTTATGCGTGGATCGATAAATCCATAGAGAATGTCGACGGCGAGATTTATGATGGTGAATGTTATTGCAACGAAACAGACCGATCCGAGAATCTGGGGTGTGTCCTTTTGAAATATCGCATCCACCATTATCGAGCCAAGTCCAGGATATGAAAATATCTTTTCGGTTAGAACGGCTCCTCCAAGCAAGCTTCCAAACTGAAGACCCGCGACTGTAACTACTGGGATAAGAGCATTGCGTAAGGCATGCTTAAAGACCACTGTCTTTTCGTCCATACCTTTGACTCTCGCTGTCCTTATGTAATCTTGCTGCATGACATCGAGCATGGATGAACGCGTCATTCGCATGATGATAGCCATCGAATTCATGCTCAAGGTAATTATTGGTAGCACTAAAGATAGAAAATCGCGCGGATTGGCTATGGCAGGGAAAATGCGTAGGTTGTTGGCAAAAGTATAGATGAGCACCATTGCAATCCAGAATACCGGCATCGATGCTCCCAAGAGAGCAAAAACCGTAAAAATCATATCAGCCACAGAATATGGCTTTGTCGCAGATATGATTCCAATTGGAATACCCAGTATCAGTGCAAGAATAAGCGCTCCTACTGAAAGTATGAGGGTATTAGGAAAAGAACTGAGAATGAGCTCGAATATTATCCTATTCGACACATAAGATCTGCCAAGGTCTCCAAACAATAGTCCCTTATAACCAAAAATGGGGTGCTTATATCCAAAGAGAAACCTTGCATACTGTACAATGAATGGTGAATTTAACCCCATGTCCTCTCTCATCTGCTTATATGCTGCAGGCGAGGCATTTGCTCCCAACATCATTTGGGCTGGATCTGAGGGAGTAATATACATAAGAGAAAAGACGATGAATGTCACGCCTAATAGAACTGGAATAAGCATCAAAATTCGACGCATTATATATCTGAACATAACAGAACCTTTTCGGAAATATTGATCAGGAACGAATAGCGATATCGGCATTTGAAAGCATACCTGCCCCATTTATATGGAGCAGGCATGCATTTCAAATAGACTATTGAAGTTTAGTCAAAAGATGAATATCGACTAGTTTTGTCTTGAATATCGCCTCATCCAGATTACCCACTCTCGGGTGCGACGCGAACAATACGTTTTCGTATACCATTGGGAAATATGGTTTATCCGTCATGAGCTGGGTCTGCACTTTTATGTAAGCTTCTTCACGAGTCTTACGATCGAGCGAATATCGTCCAATTTGAATGTTTTTATTGACAATATCGTTGTTGTAGACCGCGCCATTCATTCCAGTACCGATAGAGTCACCGCCATAGATTATGCAGGTGTAATCAGGATCCATAGTAGGTGTGAACCAGGCGGTCACCACCATGTCATATCCATCGCCAGTCTTGCTCTGCTGTATGATCTGCGCATTCACCATTGGAACTACTTTTAACAAGTCAAAGCCAAGAGTCGTCTTGACCTGGTCTTTGACATTATTAGCAATTTTTACTCGATCTGTTACATTGCCCACCACCAAAGTGACCGATTCGGGCCCTAACTTAGCCCTGAATTCGGGCGAAAGCATGGCAAACTCGGCTTTAGCCTTTTCCTTGTTGTAGTACCAGGTCTTCTCATTGAACTCCGCAAAGGGAGTGCCCGCTGGAGCGCCTTCGACATAGCCTAGGAATCCTGGCTGCATCATTTGGTTGGCCGGCACTGCATAGCCATTGAAGATATCGACCTGCTTGATGAAAGGCACTGGATTTATCGAATAGAAAATTGCCCTTCTAAGATGAGTGGAGTCACCTTCGGTATATTGGCCAGATAAATCAAGCTTGCCGTTTTTCTTCTGCCCGACGAGATCGGAATTCATGTTGAAAACACCGTACCATATCGTAACTCCAGGTTTCGTTGTAATAACGAGGCCGTTCCTGTCCAGATTTCCTATATCGAGCTTAGAGAGGTTGAAGGCCATGTCCACCTCACCGGTTATCAAGACATTGTTGACTTGGGGCTGTTCAGACATAGCTCTAAAGACGATATTCTTGAAAGCAACTGTGTTGGCGCCTCCCCACCACTCTTCGTTCCGCGTAAGCTGGACTTCCTGCGGATTTGGCCATGACACAAATTTATAGGGCCCAGTTCCAACAACAATCTTTGTGCCATAATCTGCGCCTGCGGCTTCTACGGTTTCCCTGTCTTCTATGCCAGAGCAGTAGTGGGCCAGAATGTTGAGCGCTGGTCCGTATGGAGAAGCTGTCATATACTTTGCACGATCTTCCCATGAAGTCAACGCGATAGTTGCATATTCGGGATCTTTGAGCTTGCCAAAGGTGATCTTTACTGTGTAATCATCTACCTTTACTACAGAAAGAACCGCACTGAACATACTCTTGGAACTCGACTTCGGGTGATGCAGAATTCGATTGAACGAAAAGACCACATCATCGGCAGTAAATGGATTGCCATTGTGGAATTTTACGCCTTTTCGAAGCTTGATGGTGTAAACAGAACCGTCTTTGGAAACGAGCCCGTTCTGAACAGTTGGAATAGTCTCGGCTAGAACCGGATAAAAGGTATTATCTGACTTCATCCCAATCAACGTTTCATTGATCTCCCTCATTATTTGCGCTTCATTCAGAGTCGTATAGATGTTTGGATCGAGCGGCTGGGGAGCAGCAGCAAGAACAAAGACCAAGGTATCAGGATCTCTGTTCCGCAAAGTTGGCCCTTTCTTTGCTTGTGCAAAAACGATTCCACCCAAGGCCAGGCAGATAAGTACAATCGACAGAAGTTTCTTCATGTCAATAACCTCCTTGAAGATATTCTATAGCTGCAACGCAGCTTTAATTCATTCACCATATAGGTAAATTTTTCTCCTAAAAGAGATAAGGATGCTTGTATAAGCGTTTGTTTTCAAGTGAAAGCGGCAAACTTGCCGCCTAGCATCGCGGCTGCATGAATCATCCGATATATGCTTCTCATGTCCGTAGACCTATAAAGAACTCGTCTTCCTCCTCTTCGTTCGAGCCCTGGTATCACTGAGACGGCATCCGCTATGGCGGTAGAGGCGAAATCGATTTCGAGATCGTAAGTTGGCGCTATGGTAAGCGGCTTAAATGTATCTTTCTTGTCTATGGCTTGCATCGCCCCTTCGACGAATTTAGGCTTTAAGTTGTCCTCGAAGTACATCTTAGCTGCAAATCGGCCAAGACCATGTTTTGTGCAAACAAATATGGGTGGAATCGAAAAATGCTCTTCTATTTCTTTCTCGAGAATATCATCGCCGGACACAAAGCATACGGGCACCTCATAATGAGAAGCGAGCATGCCATTTATGTCCGCTTCGGACATTTCCTGGCCATTCAACCGGACACAATAGATACACGAGGACGAATAACTATGATCCATCAATCCATGCAAGGCTCCGATTTTTGCATGATAGCCAACGAGCATCAGAAGATCAAAACTTTCGTCTAGGCCTTCGAGCATATAGAAAGTGCGCGGATAGCCACGGATAAAGCTGACACGCGAATCGCCAAAGCTTCTAAACGGAATCCCCTCGCCCCTGGCATGGGAGTCGCATATGCATATTTCTCTAATTTCGTCGTTATATTTCGATCTATTTATGCCTTCTACAATCCACGACAATTCTTTCCATGCATTCTCATAAACTGCCTGGTGCCCATTGCCTTCCATATCGCTCCATGAGACAGCGCCATGTATGCCTTCCATATCGACAGAAACGAAAACTTTCATGCTTCATCCCCTATATGAACAATCTCTTGCACAATAGCGAGATATCGCTCGCTAGTCAGTGATTTCATTCAAAATAACCTTTCTTGATAATTTCGCCCTTACGAACGACTAAGCGCCCACGGCTTATTACATCCCGAATCTTGAGCCCATCGGATTCCAGTATCAGAATATCCGCATCTGCTTCTTCTCTAATTGCCCCCTTTCTACCCTCTAATCCATAATTTCGAGCTGGATTGGATGTCAAAGGCAAAAGAGCTTCTTCCAATGGCAGATGCTTCTGCTGAACAAGATTCCTTAGCTCGAACATCAGTGCCTCAGGCGTTCCGATACCCATTCCGGTAATTCGGCTATGATCTCCATTCCACTCTGGAAGTGAACCACCAGCGTCGGAACTGAAGGTAACATGATCCAAAAGACCTTTTTCTCTAGCGAGCATTGCAAAATCGGCGGCACTCATGTTCTCAGAATTGGCATTCACTTCTCTGCGACATGTAGCATCGACCATTCCTCCACCCTTAGCCAGTTCGAATACTTGCTCCAACAATTTCGGGTTTCTGCGGTTGATATGCGTCGGAACGAACATAGCTGGTCTGATACCTGGATTCTTTATTACCTCCATAATAAGATCGAGCGCTTGCGGCCTAATGCCAGTATGGACTGTGATTATTCCAGGCTTGTTCGCAATTAGAGCTGCTACAAAGACATCCGATGCAAGCCTTGCAAGATCCGCTGCATCCATATATGGTCCGCGAGTATCCGATAGAGCAAGCTTTACCCCGATTACTGGATCGCAAAACAAAATATCCTTGGCAACCGAGCCGGTTATGCTTGGCGAAGGGTACCAATAGGCCCCAGTAAGCATGAAAGCCGTCATACCTTCGGTATTGAAAGCCTTAGTTTTTGCGTAGAGGTCTTCGAGCGACCGAGTTAGAGAATCTGTTCCTAGAAGCCCTATGGCGGTAGTAACACCGTTTAGAAAATTCATTGATATCTGAAGTTCTGGGGTTCTAGTTTCAAATCCTCCTTCGCCTCCACCACCTATAAAATGCTGGTGCCCATCGATCAATCCAGGAACGATAATACATCCCGACGCATCGATCGTTTCGACATGCGGAATCGAACTGGATACATCGATATTAGAACCGATCGAGATAATCCTATCGCTCCCAATGAGAATATCCCTAAATCCAAGCGGATAGGGCGCATATACTTTTCCATTTTTTAGCAGCAACATGCTCATCTTGTGCTCCATAATTTGTATTGGATTTATTATTCTTTTGGATTACTGATAACCAGGTATCCACTTTCCTGCATCGATATGGTATTCTGCCGGCTCGCTGCGGCGCTTTCCTTTTCATCCAGATACACCATTTGCACCAGGACATGCAAAATCGATATGAGCCCGGCAAAAGAATTGGTCAACAACAAAGAATTAGTGATGCAACGTATGACCTTATCTGCTTCAGAATACACAGGACATGCGGCTGAATCCGTAAAGAGAAATAGCGGACCTCTCTTTTCTTTGACGACTTTTGCCACATGCCTTACCTCTAATGAGTATGGAGGAAATGTCATCAGAAACATTACATCTTCGCTCGAAAAAGATTTGAGCACCGGAGCGTAATCAGAGACCGATCCCGAAACTACATAGACTTCCTTTTCCAGAGAACTCATTAAAGTATATTTAAAAATATGGGCCACATAGGCGGTTGCCCCAAAGGCGCTCAAATATACCCTACGAGCTTTCTTTATGCCTTCCCCCATTATTTCCAGATCAGCCATCTTTATATTGGAAAAAGTGCTGCGAGTGTTGTTGTATTCATTTTGGAATAGTTTCTGTAGGCGTTTTTCCCCTGGCAGAATATCCAGCTCGCTCAAAGCAATCTTGTCGTAAGGATTTAATCTATGCCTGATTTCGTCTTGAATTTCATGCTTGAATTCCTGATACCCTTTAAATCCTAGGCTTTTTGCAAATCGAACTAGCGTCGCACTGCTTACGCCAATGGACTTACTTATTATATGGATTGAGGAAAAAGCGACACTTTGCTCGTGATCCAGCATATAAGAGCCTATCTTCTGATAGCTATTCGGCATTTCTGGAAGCATTTTCCTGATCTTATCAAGAATCATGATGTTTCAATTTCTCCTAATCCAATCTTAGTAACTTTTGTTTCAGAATTATCGCATCATTAAATTTATATGTCAATGTTTATCGGCAAGATTTTTTGATTTTTGGCAATCAAAGACTCTTGACCGCTAATTCACTACAGGATAACTTTTTCATAAGGAGGCACCCTTAATGAAACGATTGTTGCTGTTCGCAATCCTCACTGTTATCGTCATCAGCCCAGCGCTTGCAGAAACCGAAGCTGAACTTAAAGCCGCCTATGAAAATGCTGTCAAACTTGCCGCTGCCGATCCTAAAGACTACACCTTAAACTGGCAAGCTGCTCGCGCAGCCCGTTCTTATGGCGATTATCTCGTCGTACACAAAACCACCGGCTGGAAAGAAACCGCTCGCGCAGCGGCTAAAGACGGCATGAAATATGGAGAGATTGCCTTTAATCTGAACCCAAGCGGAATCGAAGGATGGTACTATTATGGCCTTTGCGTAGGAACCTACTCAGATTGCGTAAGTGTCCTTACAGCCTTGACCGAAGGGCTCAAGGGCAAGACACAAATGGGATTCGAAAACGCCTATAAATTCGATAAAACCTACGATAATGGCGGCCCAATTCTAGCCCTAGGTCGCTTTTGGCAAGTCCTTCCAGGAATCGCAGGCCAGGATCGCAAAAAAGCCGAAAAACTCTTCGATGAGTACATTGCCCTCTTTGGATCCTCTCCCAAAGCCAATAGCGACGCCTGGTACTTCCGCGGTGAGCTCTACAAAGACACGAAGCGCCCCGACCTGGCCAAGGCCGATCTAGAAAAAGCAGCCTCGATGGGTAATGAAAACGCAAAGAAGCTGCTGGCGGAGATGAAATAGAGATAGGGGCCAAGAATTCTAAGGTAATGATCGCCAATCTCCTCTATAATGCTGACTGCTTCTTCCGTCGAATCTAAATATTATCTCTTGTTATCTAGAATAGTGCTAAATGGTACCAATACCATATGAGCAACCCAATAAATTACTGCTTTATAAGGCTCTTTATGTCCAGAAAGGATCTATCTTTATAGAAACAGGCCCATGCAGACCAAATCGTCGTAATGCCCTTCGAACTTGCGTTTCTTGAGGCGAATACCTTCTTCGAAAAAGCCTTTCTTCTTATAGAGAGCGCGTGCAACTGAATTTGAAGCGAAGACTTCGAGCTCCAGCTTTTCAAGACCAAGCTTTCTGGCTTGATTTATGCATGCATCGAGAAGAGCACCGCCAATACCTTGTCCTCGAGAGCTCTCTCTAACACCCATGGCAATGGTACCAATGTGAGCAAGCTCCTCGATATTGTTTTTGTTGATGTCAATCCAGCCTAGAAGTTCCCCCTTGTCGTCAAATGCTCCCAGAACCGGATTCGAAGACTCATAGTGCTGAGCAAGGTATTTTCTCATATTTTCAAGCGGAATACGAATGGTCGCAAAGAGATATTTACCTTCATCTTTTACTTCGTTGACAAGAGAATAGTAATCTTCTGCTTCGATTGGATCGATAGCGCGAATGGTAAAATTCATGATTATCAACAGATGATATTAATCCTCAATTAGATGATTGTTCAAGTGTCAAACATCCTGAAGTTTATGAGTGATCCTTGGGAATGCTAAATCTAACATTGATAATAACTGCCAATGCAATAACTAATCCAACAAAAGCATCCTGTACATAAGCATCAGTGCCCATCAAAACCAGTCCTGTTCTAACTTCAGCCATGATAAAGGTACCAATAAAAGTGCCAAGAATACTTCCAACCCCGCCAGACATCGAAGTTCCTCCAATGACTCCTGCGGCTATAGCCTCGAGTTCAAGACCGGAACCTTGAGTTGGCGTAACAGTTTTTAAAAAAGCAAGAGATATAAGAGATGACAAACCTGCCGCAACAGCGGTAATGATGAAACATGTTTTCTTGATACGAGTTGTCTTTATCCCTGAAAGATCAGCCGCAAGCCTATTATCGCCGGTAGCGTATACTTTTACTCCAAATGAAGTCCTGTGTAATAGATAGAAAGAGATTAATGTCCATGCCAACAGCCACAAGATCTGTACTGGAATATTCCCAAAGATTTCAGCTCTCCCGAAGACATCAAAAAATGGAGAGCTTTGCAGAAATGAAATTGGCTGACCCTGAGATAGAACCATCGCAATGCCTCGGAATATCATCTGAGTTGAAAGAGTTCCGATAAATGAATTTATTTTTGTCATGGAAATGAGAATACCGTTGACGAACCCAAGCAGAAGAGCCACTAAAAATCCAACAAGTGCAGCTAACCAAATATTGAATCCGATATTCTTGACTAATATTCCGGTGACGACTCCTGTTACTGCATATATTGCTCCTACAGAGAGATCAAATTCCCCAGAAATAATGAGCATTGTCATTGCCATGGCAATAATACCAAGCTGAGCAGTCTGCCGCAAAAGATTGAAAAAATTATATGCAGTAAGAAAGACGGGCGAAGCAATAGTAAAAAATATGGCAATCAATATAGCAGCAATCAAAACACCAAAATCTCGCCCAAATCCCATATTAAATTTGCTTTTATGATTCTTGGTTGATGCTTTTTTCATGGGCTCTTCCTTTCTATCTAACTCATTGCATAAAAGAAAAGATTTTCCTTTGTCAAAGATTCCTTTTCAAGAATAATCCTTGTCCGACCCCGATTCATAACCATAATTCGATTGCACATAAGCAAGAGCTCTTCCATTTCTGAGGACGCTATAATGATCGTACATCCACCCTCTGCCATATCGGAAATGATTTTTGAAATCTCGCTCTTAGCCCCGATATCTACACCTCGCGTGGGTTCATTCAATAGAAGAATCGATGGAGATAGAGAAAGCCAACGCGCAAGCATGGCTTTTTGCTGATTCCCTCCGCTCAAGGCAGAGATATAATCTCTGGGATTAAAGTTCTTTATTGAAAGCTTGGTAGCCATATTATTTACTAGCTTTATATACTCTTCCTCATTATAGCTAGTTAGATCTTTTGATTGAGAAATACTCACAATTCCAATGTTCTTTGCTATATTCAGGTCGGGGAAAATGCCCTTGGTTTTTCTGTCTTCAGGTAAGTATCCAACACCCGCCGTTATTGCCCTAGAGATAGTTATCCTCTCAAAATCATTACCTCGGATAACGACTGAGCCTTTATCAGGTGGTGGCAATCCAAAAAGACTCGAAATGACTTCAGATCTACCTGAACCTTGTAAGCCTGCAATACCAAAAACTTCACCTTTATGGACTGAAAAAGAAATATCTTCGTAAGATTTCGATAATGAAATCGATTTTGCCTCAAGGGCAATCTCTGCATCCGAAAAATCCTTCGCAATGCGATGTCGCATATCAATTGATCTTCCGGCGATAAGCCTTGATAATTCCTTAGCTGAAAATTCGGCTTTATAGAGATGGCCTACATTTTCTCCATCTCGAAGAACAAAAATCTCATCAGATAGCTCCGTAAGTTCATCAAGCAGATGACTGACAAATATAAAGCCAATCCCTTGCTCCTCTTTTAGTCTTCTTATGGAATCAAAAAGTCTTTCTACTTCAGGCGCAGACAATGCAGTCGTTGGCTCATCGAGAATCACTAGCTTTGCATTTCGAGACAACACTCTTACTAGAAGGGCTAATTGCTGTTCAGCAGCCGAGCATTCTCCAATTGGGACGGTGGGATCTATCTCTTCGTCCAGGAATTTTCTATACAATTCTATACAGCGATTATTCATTAATTTCCAATCAGGCCTTCCTCTTTGAGAGGGAATCATCGGACCAAGAAACACATTTGCTGCAATAGAAAGATGTGGACAGATAGGAATCTCTTGGTGAAAAACACTTATCCCCAAAGATTCTGCATCAGATACATTACGCGGCTTATACGGTCTACCCTGATAGCTCATTTCTCCAGAATCATAAGAAATAGCCCCACAAATAATCCGCACAAGTGTCGATTTACCTGCACCATTCTCACCAGCCAGACCAATAATTTGTTGTGGTGAAATATCTAAAGATACATTTCTCAGGGCATGAATATTGCCAAAATGCTTTGAGATATTTTGTACAGATAATAAACTCTGCAATACACTCTCCTTCCTCATAGCGGAGACGGTGCTTCAAGGCGCCGTCTCCGAATGAAAGAGCCAGTTCTTATGACAACAAACGAATTCTAGCGATAGCCTTCAGCCGCAAGTTTCATGACTTCATTTACGTTTTCGGCTGTGACAGGTGCAATACCAGTATTGATATCGCATGGAGTAAGATTGAACTTCTTAAGAAGATAAAGCTCCATAACACCCTGGAAGCCTTGGAGATACGGCTGTTGATCAATAGTAAACTGCATATTACCTTTTTGGATGGCAACAAGTTCATCTGTAACAAGGTCGAAACCACCTGCCATAACTTTCCCCTTCAGGCGATCTCTCTCGATAATCTGGGCGATTGCACTCCCCGTCACCTCTTCAACTCCGAACATGCCTTTGATATTTTGATTTGCCTGTAAGGCGCTAGAAATAAGAGAGACTGCACGAACCATATCAGTACCTGTTGCAACTACTCTATATTTGAACTTGCCGCCTTGACCATCGAGTACATCCTTTATTCCGCGAATCCTGTCTTCAAGGTTTTCTGCACCTGCAGTATGCATTGTCAAAAGCACATCCCCACCATTTGGAAGCAGTTTTACTATCTGCATTCCCATTGAGCGTCCAGCTTCATAGTTTCCTTGGCCAATGTAAGCAAGCCTTCCACTTTCTGGAGCGTCTGCATTTATGGCAATAACAGGTATGCCTTTTGACATCGCTTCTTTGACTACCGCGTTGAATGCATTTGCATCGGGCATTGTCATGGCAATACCATCAACCTTCTGCGCAATCGCCGATTTTACAAATTCGACCTGTTGTTGAATATCAAAACCGGTTGGGCCGGTATATACCACATCTGCTCCAATAAGCTTGCCTGCATCTTCAGCGCCTTTTCTAACTGGAACAAAAAATGGAACAGCAGTTGCGTGGGTAATAACCACAAATTTATACCGTTTCTGAGCCTGTGCACCAACGGTACCTATTGTTCCGGCTATAAGCAACAGAGCTATGAATACTGAAAGTATTCTTTTCATAATGTCCTCCTCTCGCCCTATGATTTTATGATCCTAAAACAGGATCATGTTAATCAACTATAAATCATAAGCATCTAATCGAACCAAAAATGTCAGGAAGACCTATTAAATGCCTAAAAACCTTCGGCGGCTGATATTCTAAAAACGTTTTCAGCCATGTAAGCATTTTCCTTCATGATGTATAATCTGTCAAGAAAAAATGATTCTTTTTACATAAATTTTCGCGCAACCTGATTGCTTTTGCACAAATTGATTATGCACCATTTGCTGCATTATCATTTCATAACTCCTCCTTTCTGCATCTGCTTCTTATCTGTTTTCTGCATTACAGACACGCCCTTCGAGATAACCTATAACCATTTCAAAAATATTGCGTCTATATAGCTTTTTGGGGTTGGCAATTTCGATTATGATCATTGCATGACAATACCACATATCGAAGCAATCCTGCCTGCTTGGCAAGATGAGTTTGGCGCTAGCATTACGGTAATCGGGCGCAATTATGAGATTCTCTATATGAACGAAAAATCAGCTGCGACCAATGCTAAATGGGGCGGTAAGGCTCTTATAGGTCAGGATGTCCGAGCCTGCCATAAGCAGAGCTCTATTCACATTATCGAGCATATTCTCGAAACTGGTGAACCGCACATTTACACAATCGAAAAGCAGGGTATTCATAAGTTCATCTACCAAGCGCCTTGGCGTGAGCAAGGAAGTATTGCTGGCGTTGTCGAGCTCTCGATCGAGATTCCCGCAGAGATACCGCATTATATACGAAGCTAATCGAAGCCACACTGTAAGGTCATAGCAAAAATAAACTAACTAGGACTCGATAAGTCGCCAGCTCTCCCACAAGTTGTTTTTGACAAAAATTTTTCTTGACAACACTTAATTCCCATGAGATAATTCATATATAGGAACAGAGTTCCTATATATGAACAACTTTACCGAGATCTGAATGGCACAAGTCAATTCTGTTCGAAAAGCCCTCGCAATCCTCGATCTTCTTTCGGATGGAGAAAAGCGCAGTCTATCAGACATCGCGCGCGAGCTATCTCTTGCAAAAAGCACAGCCTCCAGTCTGCTTGAAACACTTACTAGCCAAAGAGTATTGGAGCGGAATTCGGAATCTGGCCTGTATTCACTCGGCATTAGGCTTATCGAACTCGGCTATTGTACACAGACTGGACACGACCTGGTGCGCATTGCGGCTCCTTTTCTGCGCGGTCTCAATCAGCGCTTCGATGAAACGGTACACCTTGTTTTGCTCGATCGCGATGAGGTGCTCTATATCGATTGTATTGAGTCGCATCGCCGACTTCGAACCTATTCAGTTATTGGTGTTCGCGCGCCACTCCATTGTACATCTGTTGGCAAGGCTATTCTCGCTTTTTTGCCCGATGCTGAGATACGACAGATCATAAAAAGTAAGGGCTTGCCGTCCTTCACATCCCATACAATAACGACTGAAGAACGCCTATGGAAAGAAATTGAGCTCATTCGCGAACAAGGTTACGCAATCGACGACATGGAACACGAGGATCATCTGCGCTGTGTCGGAGCTCCCATCTTCAATGTCGAACTTAAGGTCTTTGCATCCGTCAGCCTATCGGGTCCTGCCGAAAGAAATACACTAAAACGCCTAGAATCGATAGCTCCAGCCCTCTTAGAGGCAACAACAGAGATATCACACCGCCTTGGATATCGAAACAAGGATCTTAGCCGCGCAGGCAGCTAGATAGTGTAATCCGTTTTGAGGAGGTCTTTATGGCAAAATTTGAAAAGGAACGCTATGGAAGGATATTGATACCTCTGCTTACACCCTTCCGCGAAGATGGGAGCGTAGACTATGAAAAAACCGCTGCGCTTGCTGAGTTCATCATCGATCAGAAAAAAGGTGATAGCCTTGTCCTTTCGGGATCAACAGGAGAATTCTATGCTATGTCATTTGATGAAAGGGTAAGGCTATTCGAAATAGTCAAAGACAAGGTCGGCAATCGAATCCCCATAATAGCAGGCGTCGGAGCAGTCTCTACTATCGAGACAATTCAGCTAGCAAAAATAGCTGAAAAAATCGGTTTTGAAACGGTGATGATTGTAGCTCCTTATTATACAAAGCCAAATCAAGAAGAATTATATCGCCATTTTATGCAGGTAGCTACATCGGTATCCCTCAATATACTTCTATACAATATTCCTATCTATACAGGTGTCAATATCGAACCAGCCACGGTAAGTCGCCTTGCAAAACAGTCCAATATAGTAGGGATAAAAGAAGAAGCCGAATTGAATCCAAAACAGATCACGGCTTTTTTGAATTCAACGCCTGAAGATTTCGTCATCTACAATGGCGATGATACGATGATCCTTGAAGCTTATGCCCAAGGTGGTGAAAAACGCATAGGCGGCGTTGTTTCAGGATCGTCTCATATTATTGGACACCTAATAAGATCGATGATTGAAGATTTTCTAGCAGGAAAAGTCCAAGCAGCAGCAGAGCTGCAGCAGAAAATTTATCCATTCCTGAAGAGCCTAGGGCAAAATAAAAGGACCAATGCTGCCCCACTTCTGAAAGAAGCGCTTAGACTTTATGGATTCGATGCTGGATATCCTCGCGCGCCACTTATGCGCGGAACTCCAGAGGAGATTGAAAATATTCGATTGGCAATGATTAAGCTAGGTCTCCTGAAAGAAAGGATTGAATCTCATCATCGCCAATCGAATTGATAAAGGCAAGAATATCGTATTGCCATATATAATAGCGAGGCATTTAGCCGTATTTCTTACGGCTAGAAATAGATGATCCATTCAAGGAGGTTCGTTATGAAGAAAACTATTGTTGCAATGCTGGTATTGCTTCTGATTGCAAGCTCAGCAGGGTTCGCGCAACAAAAGCCTATTAAGCTTGTGTTTACTTCAGTCAGTGTGCCAACAGATGCGCATACACAGGCAATGTACGTTTTCAAGGATGAGGTTGAGAAACTCTCTGGCGGACAAATCCAGATCGATGTCTACGATTCCGGCAAGCTCTTTACCCAGCAGGCTGAGCAGGATGCCATTCGTAAGGGAACAGTTGATATGGTCTATAGCTCCGCCTCGTGGCTTGCAGAATTTGTTCCTTACCTTTCGATGTTTGGCGCTGCCTATACATTCCAGAGCTATGATCAGATGACTAAGACCTTCAATGGCCCAATTGGCAAGAAAATGTTCGAAGATGTGGCCAAAAAAACCGGTGTTCGACCACTCTGTGCTTTTTACCTAGGTACTCGTCAGCTCAACCTGATAGCAAAGGTCGGTCCCGTAACCAAGCCTGAACAGATGAAAGGTGTGAAGCTACGTGTTCCACAAAGCCCGACATGGATCGCAATGGGCAAGGCTCTTGGAGCAAACCCAACCCCAATGGCCTTTAATGAACTGTATATGGGTCTCAAAACCGGTGCAGTTGATGGCCAGGACAACCCTCTCCCAACAGATAAGAATGCCAAATTCTATGAAGTCACCAAGTATATAGTTCTCACAAACCATCTAGTTGACTCGGTATGGCCTTCTATCAACGAGAAAAAATGGCAGAGCCTGACAAAGCAACAGCAGGACTGGGTCCTACAAGCATTGGAAAAAGCACGCCAATCCTGCGATAAAACAAATCTCGATAACGAAAAGGAAATCCTGGATTTCTTCCGCCAGCAAGGCCTTGTTGTCATAGAGAATCCTGATCGCGATGCATTTGCAGCCTATGCTAAAAATTTCTATCTCACGGAAGGCAAAGATATTTCGAAAGATTGGGACCTCACTCTCTATGATGAAATACAAAAAATGAAATAATACCTAAAGCTTGCCCGCAACAGATCTCTGCTGCGGGCAGCCTTGATTCAATAAGTATGTCGATATCCTATCGATGCTTTTTGAAAGGGTATTTGAAGGAGGAGCCATTATGCCGGTTTGGCTGAAAAAGACAGGCAAATTCCTGGTCGACTGCATCGAACTCTATGTACCTATACTCACCTTTAGTACACTTTTCGTTTCTTTCGTGCTGCAGATATTCGCACGCAAGTTTTTCAAGCCGCTTTTATGGCCAGAAGAATTGAGTTTGATTTGCTTTGTATGGACTGCTCTACTGGGTGGTCTTTACTCGAAGAGAATGGGCACACAGGTCGCATTCACAATGCTCTATGATGCCGCCAAACCAAAGACAAAGCGCATTATGCGCATTGTGGGCAATGCTCTGCTTCTTATAGCTTTTTTAATCATACTAGTTCCTTCATGGGATTATGTACAGTTCATGCGATACAAAAAGTCGGATGCACTGGGCATTCCCATGAATATCGCATATTTCCCATTTGTCGTGTATCTAGTCGATATGATTATCAGGCTAACCATTGACATTGCAAAAGATCTCGGCACCCTCGGAGGCACCAAATGAACCTCCCGCTTATTGTTTTCGTTTTGTCCTTTGTGGCTGTATTTCTGCTTGGTATTCCCCTTGCACCAGGGATGATGCTTTCGAGTGCATTCTATTTCCTCCTTTCGAAAAATCCTGCTGCGTCGCTAGATATGGTCGCAATGCAGTTTCTTACAAACCTGAATGCGAGCTTTGTCCTCATTGCGGTGCCACTTTTTGTTTTCATGGCTGAGATAATGAATTCAGGCAAAGTAACCGAGATGATCTTCTCATTTTCGAGCGCGCTCGTAGGCAAGCGAAAAGGTGCTCTTGCACACGTCAACATTATCAATTCTATTATTTTCTCTGGAATGACAGGCTCGGCACTTGCCGATGCCTCAGGCCCAGGCAATATGGAATTAAAAGCCATGCAACAACAGGGCTATGATGATGCATATACCTGTGCTATCACCGCAGCAAGCGCTACTATTGGGCCAATTATTCCGCCTAGCATCCCTATGGTTGTTTATGCAATGCTCTCCAGTACATCGATAGGATACCTCTTTCTAGGAGGAATTATTCCGGGGCTGCTCGTGGGCATAGCACTCCTGATTTACAACTCATTTATATCAAAAAAAAGGAACTATCCGGAAGGGAAAAAGTTCCCCGCAAAGCAATTTTGGAAATTTACCTTACAAGCTTTGCCTGCGCTTTTCACTGTAGTGATCTTGCTAGGAGGAATTTATACAGGCGTTGTTACCCCCACGGAAGCAGGGGCCTTAGCGGCCTTCTATGGAATACTCATATCGGTCTTTGTATACCGAGCGCTAGGCTGGAAGGAATTCAAGCAGTGCCTCATCAATGCGGTGCGCACTACAGGGACACTTTCGCTTCTTGTCGGAAGTTCCTTCGCCTTTTCTTATATTATCAGTATCGAACAGATACCCAATGTTATCGCTACATTCCTGCTCGGCTTAACCCAGAACAAATATGCCATGCTCCTCATCCTCAACATCGCCTTGCTTATTCTGGGTTGCTTTCTAGATACCACGCCCATACAGCTCATATTCACTCCTATCATAATCCCTATTCTCAGCCAGTTAGGCATAGACCTCGTCCATTTTGGCGTCGTAATGGTGCTCAATCTAATGATTGGACTTTCGACTCCACCCTATGGCATGTTGCTCTTTACGGTATCAGGGCTTACAGGGACTCCACTAAAGGATATAATCCGAGAAATCCTGCCTATGGTTATTGTTCTCATTCTTGTCTTGTTCTTAATAACCTATATTCCCGATCTTGTACTTTTTATTCCCAAGCTATCAGGGTATAAATGAGGCCACCATGAAGAAGACTATTCCCGATGGTGTTTATCCAACCCTTATAACGCCCTATGAGGAAGATGGTCGCATCGACTGGAATGCACTCGAGGCACTCATAGAGTGGCATATTGCACGCGGAGTAGCAGGATTCTTTGCTGTCTGCCAATCGAGCGAGATGTTCCATCTGACACTGCGCGAACGGCTCGAATTGGCAAGAATGTCGATCAAGTTCGCGCAAGGCCGACTGCCTGTCCTTGTTTCCGGGCATGTCGCCGATACGCTCTACGACCAAATCGAAGAAGCCAAGATGATGGCCGATATAGGCCCTGATGCATTGATCTTCGTGACAAATCGCCTAGCGCGTCCATATGAAGGTGATGATATTTTCAAGAGAAATCTCGAGACATTCCTGACCGCCTTCGGCTACGATATCCTCCTTGGCTTCTATGAGTGCCCCGCTCCTTATAAACGGCTTCTCAATGCCGATCTAGTGCAATTCATCGTAGAGACTGGCCGATTTGGTTTTCTGAAGGATACAAGTTGTCGCATTGGAGATATACAGGCCAAAATCGAAGCGGCAAAAGGCAGCGACTTCAAGCTTTTCAATGCAAATGCTGCGACTCTGCTCGCTTCGCTGCAGAAAGGGGCCGCAGGATACTCAGGCATTATGACTCACTTCCACTCAGACCTCTATGTATGGATGTGTAAACACTGGAACGACCGGCCAGATCGAGCGCTCGAGCTTCAGAATTTCCTGGGTCTAGCATCCGTCATCGAATATCAACTATATCCCATCAACGCTATGTATGCACTGCAGCGTGAGGGCTTACCCATCAAGCTCATATCGCGCCGCGCGGATGCACGGCTCTTCACTGAATCTATGCGCCTCGAGGTTGAGCAGCTAATGGGATTATCGCAAAGGTTTTCGGAGGTGTATAGGTGAAGGTAAGGGGTTGGAGCTCTGGCCATGATCGTCACCGCGCTTTCTGAACTATCGCGCTATCAAAGTGTGATTTTAGGCATTGCAGCACTATGGCTCTATTAAGTGCTTCTTTTTACTTTATAGATCGATGTCAACCCAGCGCGCTTTTTGATTGCTTTCTATGGCAGCTTCGATGATTTGAACAATGTGGTGGCCTTGGAGAAAATCTGCATAAAGCGGCGGCTCGCTGAATAGGATTGAGCGATAGAAGTTATCGATCATTCTCTGTTGCACTTCCAAAAACCTCTCCTGTCTTGAAGCACCAGCCTTTGCTTCCTTGTTTTCTTCCATCTCATTCGCAGGCGATATAATTCCTTTTTCATCCAAAATTAATTCTTTCTCTTCTCGGTATTTAAGCGATGCTCTTTCTGAATGCTCTTGAGACCAACGCAAGGATGCTGTGCTACCATCTATCTCAAAGGAGATGCCATTAGACCGACCAGCACTTACCTGAGATACAGTTAGGCAGCCATGAATGCCACCTTCAAATCTCATCAGCGCGCTTGCAAAATCCTCAGTATCTACCGTTATAGTCTCAGAGGGAAAGCGAATCCGCTTGGGAATGAATGTTGCAAAGTCTGCGGCGATGCTTTCTAGTCTGCGATCAAGCAAAAATTCCGCTATATCTATCCAATGAGAGCCAATATCAGCAAGGGCTCTCGATGGTCCTCCATAGCGAGATTCGACCCGCCAGTCGTAATCATGGTCGAACAAGAGCCAATCTTGAAGATAAGTCCCGTGTATGGAATAGATTGTTCCAAGCTCGCCCTTGGATATCAATTCTTTTATATGCACAATGATTGGATAATATCGATAAACAAAATTGATAGCGGTTTTTAGATGACGATTCTTTGCTAAAGTCACAAGCGCTCCCGATTGCTTTGAATCTATGGTGAGCGGCTTTTCAGACAAAGCATATAAGCCTGCTTCGAGAATATCTCTATTTACATCATAGTGAAGCACATTGGGGGTACAGTTGTGCACGAGATCGAGACTCTCTCTTTTAAGCATTTCTTGGTATGAAGTATACCAAGCAGAGATATCGTAGTCGTCGCAGAGGCTCTTTATCTTGTTTGGATTGGGAGAACAAATCGCTGTCAATTCTGCGTAGCCGAGAGGCTCGATAGCTTTGATTGCCTTGAGATGAGATATGCCTATCTTGCCAATTCCGATAATCGCTACCCGAAGTTTTTTCATAGCTTTTTTTGGAGCGCTGATATAAGCTCTTTTGCCCTAGCAATCTGATCGTGCGATAATTGTATTGCATTGCTGTTCTGTTGCGATGTAGCTGCGGCTTCAATAAGGATGAGTTTGGTTTCCTGTTGCGTAACAGTATTGTGCCAAAGCCCCTTAGGAATATTGTAGACTTTGTTAAGCTCCATAGAGATAGCTTTCAGCTCGAAGCTATCATTAGTTATGTCCTCTAGCGCATATAGCAGGATACAAGTACCGCACAATAAAACAAAGAGCTCGTCGGTTTCATTGTGACGTTCCAAACAATCGATATTTTTTATATCATTCTCTGGCTTATAATTCTTGATGCCAACCATCCATTCTTTGTTCTCATAGACTCTTTGGAGGCCTTTTCCTTCATATTCATATTCTATTATACAACTCATAAATATATTCCTCTTGAAATACTTCCTTTTTATTCCAACAGCATGATGCATTGTTGCACGATATCATCTGCTGTAAGACCATACGCCTTGAAAAGATCTACAGGTTTGCCTGAACGTCCAAATTTATCCTGGATACCAATACGGGCAAACTTTATATTTGATTTGCCCACAAGGACTTCAGCGACAGCTGACCCTAGCCCTCCTATTATCGAATGCTCTTCAGCGGTCACCACGGCTCGACATTGAGAAGCTATTTCTAAAATCAACTCAGCATCGATTGGCTTTAGGGTGTGCATATTGATGACGCCAGCCTTTATGCCATGAAGAGACAATCTTTCAGCAGCTGCGAGTGCTTCTTTCACCATGAGCCCTGTAGCCACAATGCAGACATCACCAGGTTCACGCATGATATTTGCCTTGCCAATTGCAAAAGCACTGTCTTCATTTGTTATTACTTCGACAACCGGCCGAGCAACGCGAATATATACCGGTCCATCCAAGCTCGCGGCAGCGAAAACCGCCTTGCGGGTTTCAAAAGGGTCACAAGGAACAAGGATTGTCATTCCTGGTAGCACTCGCATTAGTGCGATATCTTCGATGCTCTGATGACTTGCACCATCTTCGCCTACAGAAAGTCCTGAGTGAGAGAGCCCAAATTTTACATTTGCATTGGGATATGCGATGGAATTACGAATTTGCTCATATGCTCTTCCTGCACCAAAGAGCGCGAAAGTACTTACAAAAGGCAAAAGCCCTGAATGGGCAAACCCTGCAGCTGCTCCCATCATATTCGCTTCAGCAAGACCAAAGTTGAAAAACCGATCGGGAAACTTAGATGCAAAAATACTCGTCATTGTCGCATGAGAAAGATCTGCATCCAGCACCACCACTTTTTGATCGATTGAACCAAGTTCGGCAAGCGCCTCGCCATAGGCGACTCTCAATGATTTGCTCTCAGACATTTTGCGTTCCTTTTAGCTCGCACATTGCTTGAGTGTACTCCTCGGTGTTGATCGGTTTGCCATGCCAGCCAACATTATTCTCCATGAATGAGATTCCCCTGCCCTTGACTGTCTCTGCGAGCACGAATAAGGGCTTTCCAGGCGCCGATTCGGAAATCGCCTTTACGAGCATGTCGATGTTATGTCCATCGACTTTTTTGCACTCAAAACCAAAGGAGTGGAATTTTGCGATTATATCGCCCAAGGACATGACCTGATCGTTGGTTCCATCTATTTGCAGGCCATTATGATCAAGTATAAAGATCAAATTATCGAGCTTATAATGAGCTGCAGACATAGCTGCCTCCCACACCATGCCCTCTTGAATTTCTCCATCGCCAAGCACCGCGTAGACATGGTATGGTGCACGTTTATATTTGGCAGCGAGCGCTAGTCCCACAGCTACAGAGGCGCCTTGACCTAGTGAGCCAGTCGATACATCGATGCCAGGAGTTTTGCGCATATCAGGATGCCCTTGAAGATGGCTATCGATCTGCCTTAGGTTCCAGAGATCATTCCGAGGGAAAAAACCTTTATCAGCAAGAATCGCGTAGAGAGCAGGACAACCATGGCCTTTCGACAAGACGATCCTGTCTCGCATTTCCCACGATGGATTTGTCGGATCTACATGCGCAACCGCATAATAGAGCGCTATTAGTATTTCCACACATGAGAGCGATCCGCCCGGGTGACCAGATTGACATCGATAGAGCATTTCGATAATGTCGCGCCTTATAGATAGCGCCTTTTGTTCTAGCATGAGTTCATCCATCTTGAGTATTCCTTTATTATCCTTTCACCGCGCCTGCAGTTAGGCCTTCGACCAGTCTTTTTTGAGCAAAGAAAAACATTATACAAACAGGAATTATTGTGATCACGCCTCCAGCTGTCAGCATCCCCCATTCGACACCTAACTGACCAATGAAGTTTTTAAGTGCAACGGGAATTGTCCTATTTCGTTCATTGGTAAACATGACAGCGAAGGTATACTCATTCCACGAAGTCATGAAAATATATGCGCCTGTTGCGACTATACAAGGCAAAAGCATAGGCAGAATAATCTTTATAAATGCCTGAAAACGATTCGCTCCATCCACCATTGCAGCCTCCTCGAGCGATCGAGGTAAATCATCAAGGTAGCCAGTCAGAAGCCAGACAGAGAATGGGATGGTGAATGTTGTATATGAAAGAATCAAAGAGCTTGGTGTGTAGAGTATGCCGATTTTGCGCATAATAGCAAAAAGAGGAATAAGCAATAATACCGTTGGGAACATATTGTTCGTAAGAAAAAGTGTCATGAAGAGCTGTCGTCCCTTAAATCGATATCTGGAAAAGGCATATGCAGCAAGCAAGGAAACGACAAGAGACAACAGAGTCGTTACGACAGCAACTAGTAAGCTATTAATCATGGGTTTTATAAAATTGTATTCAGCAAATAGCTTTTTGTATGAGCCAAAGGTCACCTTTGCAGGCCAATATGTGACCGTGCTTGAATAGAGTTCTTTTTCTGGCTTTATTGAGGTCACAAAGGTCCAATAAAAAGGAAAGAGAAGAAAAATGAGCATCATCGCTAACAAAATATGTCCTGGCAAAGCGTTCAACAACTTTCTTTTACGAGGCGTTTTATAAGAGGATTTTTGCACTTCTCTACTTTGTAGTTCCATTACTTTGCTTCTTCCTGTGCCTTAAAGAGGTTCTTCAGATAAGGAATAGAAACAACAGATAGGCCGATTGTCAGAAAAATTGCAAGCGTAGAGGCATATCCAAGGTTAAGTGTATTCCCTTTATTAAAGACATATACGCTTAGAGTCTGCGTAGAGTACGCTGGCCCACCTTCGGTCAAATTGAAAATCACATCAACAGAATTTGCAACCCAAATAATCCTTAGAAGAGTTGTGACAAAGATAGTATTTTTCAGCGACGGTACAATGATCCAAAAAAACCTCTGAATTCGATTCGCTCCATCCACATCTGCAGCATCATATAATTCATCTGGAATGCCTTGAAGACCTGCAAGTAGCATAAGCGCAAAAAACGGGATTCCCTGCCAGATAATAGTTAAGATTACCGCAGGAAATGCGGTGGATTGCTGAGCAAGAAATGGAATATAGTTGTCTATCAGACCAAGTTTCATCAATAGATCATTGAGGACTCCATAATTCCCATCATAGATCCAGCGCCACATTAAACCTATCAATACACCTGGGGTAACCCATGGAATAAGGCTTATGGAGCGGAAAAATCCACGTCCCCAAAATTTTCTATTCAATAGCAGCGCTAATATGAAACCAAAGATAAATTGAAAGCCAACACCAGCTACTACCCAGATAACTGTCTTAAGTAAAGCTTGCCAGAACAACCCATCGCGGAGCACCGCGATATAATTTGCAAACCCTACAAAGCGGATTTGACTTGGCCGTCGGAGGTCATAGCTTTGAAAGCTCATCGCAATTGCATTGAGCACGGGGAAAAACACCACCGCACATATCACAAATAAGGCTGGCATAATGAGTACATATGGCCATATATTTGCTTTTTGTTTGTGCATTGTGATATGAATTAAAGCCTCTTTGAATTCACAAGATAATTTAAATATCGAAAATGCATTGGCAGCTGAAAAAATCAGCTGCCAAGTATGCATTCCTTGCTATTTACCCCATAGCCCTTTTTGAAGAGTCTTCATTGCTTCAGCGGCTGAAATCTTACCAGTAAGAGCTGCAGCAACGGTGTTCGGCCAAATGGTATTGATCCATTCAGTTGTCGTATCAAGAATTGGGAAGATTCCTGCGTAAGGAGCGCCCTCAATTGACACCTTCATAAAGCGATTGTTCTGGAAGAATGGAAGCTGCTGTACATCTTTACTGACCGGAACGTTACCAGTTGCGGTGCACCATGCTTCCTGGCCTTTCCCTGTAGCAAGATACGCAACCCATTCAAAAGCGGCATCTTTATTCTTTGTAGACTTGAGAATCACATTTTCAGTATCTCCCATCGAGGTCCAACGTCCAACACCGCCAGGAAACGCAAATGCGTCGACATCATCACCGAATGTCTCAACCATTCCGATCGAAGAGCCAATATGATGGATGGTCATCGCTGTCTTGCCGGATTTGAAATTGGCAATAATCTCATTAAATCCATCCATTGGAGCTGTAGGGGGGGCATAGCCGTTTTTATAAAGATCGATGAAATCCTGCATGCCTTGAACTGCCTGAGGAGTCGTCATGTCGTCAAAATTACCACCCCGAGCCCAAATAAAGCTTCCCCAGGGTTCTTGCCCGCCTTTTGCTCCTCGCATACCAAACCCATAGACATCTGTCTTGCCATCTCCATTGGTATCCATAGTGAGCTTCTTGCATGCTTCAAGAAATTCCGCATATGTTTTTGGTACAGAAATCCCAGCCTTCTTTAATAGCGAAGGACGATAATAAACATAGAGGATTTGCGTATTCCATGGCATGACATAGACACTTTTAGTACCGCTCGCTTTTCTCATCGTATCATAAAGACTTGGATCGATTTTATCTCTATCTTTCCATTTCTCGAGATAGTTGTCCAAATTGATAAGCAAACCGTTTGCGGTGAAAAGAGGAGTCGATGTTAGCTTAAACGAAGAAGTATCCGGTCCACCCCCTCCCATCACTGCACGAAAGAGGGTTTCACTATATGCTCCACCATCCCATGGATATTCCTGCGCAACGACTGTAATGCCTTTACCATTCGTCGCATTGAAGTCTGCCGCGATTTTCTGCATTTCTGCGGAATACTTAGGATTATCCGCCCAATACCAATGGACAATTGTTACCGGCTTTGTCTGTGCATACACAACAGCTGAAAATGTCAGAAATACAACCGCCATTACTGAGAGTGCTAGTTTCTTTTTCATGTCAATCAACCTCCTTCTCCTAAAACTTTTTATAGCAAAGCGATTCGTCATTCAGCGAATCGCCTTTGTCGCGCTGCATGCATGTGATGCCTCATTGCTTCTTCAGCTTTTGCCTCATCGTTTGCCAAAATGGCATTCACAATTCGCTCATGTTCTCTATATGTATTCATAAAGCGGTCTGGGTCGCTCTCTGGGAAGCCTTCATTGAGTGCGATTATTTGAGGCGTAATATAGCTTGTAAGCGAAAGACATACCTCATTTTTGCTCGCTTTTGCGATTGCAATATGAAGGAGGTGATCCTCATCGAGCGCTCGCTGGCTAATGTCAGCCTTTAATTTGAATTCCATATGCCATTTTTGAATCTCTTCAATATTTTCATGGGTAGCCAGCATCGCGGCCCTCTTTGCCGCATAAATTTCAAGAAGCTCTCTTATGTCAAATAAATCGGTTGGAGAAAATGAATCCCTAAAGCTTGCGATGCTTGCGATAAGACCAGAGATAGCCTTACTTCCAAGCTCTACAACAATCGTACCGCGTTGAGGCAATGTTCTTATAAGGCCATAATGATCAAGCCGAGATAGAGCTTTGCGCACATACCCTCGGCTCACCTTGAGCGTCTGGCTCAAGGTCCGTTCGGATGGTAATTTATCGCCTGCTTTGAGATTTCCAGAAATGATCAGTTGCTGAATATAGCGAAATACTATGGATTCGCCTTCAAAAGTATCAGAAATCTGTTGATCTTTCGAATACTTCATTGTGCTACACCTTATCCTCTATCTCAGTCTTAGCTTGCGCTGCAGTTTAGTTGCAGCCTAGTCGCAGTCCGGGTTGCAATCTGGTTAACCAGATATGATAGTATCAACCAACATTCATGAATTGTCAAGAGAAAATTTTTAGAGATCATGACTTTTGTAATTTGCGCTCAAAGGGTATCATATAATTCCTTCTCTTATAATAAATAACTGCTATCAGTCATGGCCATAAACCTGTAATTCATATCAAAGCACTGATTCTTTGAAGAGAAAAAGTGAAATAAGCCGAGCCTCTTTTAAAAGTTTTTAAATAAGGCATTTTTCTAATGCAAAGCGAGGGCAAATATGATGAATAAACGACTACCACCAAAGGTGGTGGTTGTTTACTATTCCTAGAGTTGCAGCAGTCCTGTCTTAATATATTTCCGCCCAAGCGCATCGGCTTTTTCTTTTTGCTCTTGCGATAACGGAGAAAATGGCGGCAGGCAGCTTCCTGTGTCAATGCCTGATATGGATATTATTTCCTTCAAGGACTGATAGAGGCCAAGGCTGGTAAGCTCTTGGATGGCGCTGTTGAGTTTGGCTTGGCCAGCGCGCGCTTGGGCAAGAAGACCAAGATCCACATTTTTCCAAATTTCTTTGGCTATATGTGCGAACAAGTTGTAGGTCGAGCCGATCGCACCATATGCTCCAAGTGCTCGACCACATAGCAAGAGCTCATCGTAGCCAGAAAAAACGATTTTATCTGGAA
>JAKJFY010000139.1:0-695 GCA_022704665.1 Spirochaetota bacterium
TAGGCAGGAGAGCAATCAACATGGGACCTGGAGAGTACTCCCTAACACTGTCGAGCCAGAATCCATGGTTTGACCATTTTCTTGGAGAACTTTCTGCGCCTCTTGATACGGGCTCTCTGACTTACGATTTCCTTGCTGTCAATGTTCAGAACCGTTCGAATAATGGAAAATATCTCTTTATGCATCGAATTCAAGCACAATTTCCTATTTTTTCCATTGGAATTTCCGAATACAACCTCGTCACGCGAAGCCCATTGGATTTTCAGGATATTGGACCATTTTTAGTTTATCATCACCTCTTTGCTTCTGGCTCGAATGTCATGATACAGCTAGATGCACAGGTAAGGCCCCTCGACAATGTCCGGCTATATGCTGAAGGCCTCATGGATGATTTTCAATTGAGCACTGAGGGAACTAGCTCCAACCCCAATGCCTTCGGATTCCATGCTGGCCTCGAGTGGGCAATACAGCCAAATTCAGAAGATCCTTACCATAGACCTCGATTTTTCAGAAAAGATTATACAACTAGAATTGGAGCATCAGCCCTCGAGGGAGCCCTTGTAGCATCTCTAGAATGGTATTTGGCTTCGACTTACCTGTATCGACGCATTTCAAGTGCCTCAAATCAAGCATATTTTGCGCGGTATTTTCTTCAATCTCAGTATTTTGGCACGCGCATTATTGAACCCTGGTTT
>JAKJFY010000139.1:705-1313 GCA_022704665.1 Spirochaetota bacterium
ATGTTCTATGGTGGCCTCAGGTATGAAAAAGGTAAAGTCGCGGCATCGCTGGGCGGAAGCTTCTTGATCCTCGGCGCAGAATCCGAAGTGCAGACATATGCCAAACCCTATGCCAAAGATTGGATGGGACCCCAAAGCCCCGTCACATATAACGCACAAGCTAAGATCGCCTTAGAATACCTT
Organism: Spirochaetota bacterium; assembly: GCA_022704665.1. GTDB lineage: Bacteria > Spirochaetota > Spirochaetia > Treponematales > Rectinemataceae > Rectinema. The sequence continues at coordinate 889 of JAKJFY010000139.1, forward strand.
GCTTCTTCCTCAACTCTCCTCTGGTCTTGTTTTTCGATTGAAGGCACCATAGAAAACACAGCTATCTTGAATTTCTCCCTAGGACTCGTATGGCGGCTTGGTCTTGGGTCGCTCGAGTAGAAGAATACCCTTATCCTGTGTGACTAATCGGTTTAGATTTTCTGCAATTCCTCCAGAATAAGACCATTACCCAAACCAAAAATCCTTTCAATCCCTCTCTTATCCTGTCATCCTGTCGAAAATTATCCCGTCATTCCGTCTTTTCTCTTCTCCCAAACAAAAATCCCGTCAATCCTGTCTTTATCCCGTCATCCTGTCGAAACATTATCCTGTCAACCTGTCGAAAAAATTTGAATCATCCATCTCTCTTTTGTTCATCATATTACAGAGATGATCAACGATACATTGACAAAAAAAATCATTGC
>JAKJFY010000139.1:1333-1679 GCA_022704665.1 Spirochaetota bacterium
AACGCCCTCCTTGTTGAACTAGAAAAATCAAGTCTCCGTGCCAGCGCTGAGCAGCCAATAAGAGTCTATTATGAAGGTCGCCTTGTCGGCGAATTCTATGCCGATATCATCGTCGAAAATGCCATCATTCTCGAACTCAAAGCCATCGAAACCCTCGCTAAAATTCACGAAGTCCAGCTCGTCAATTACCTCAAAGCCACCGGCATCGACCTGGGACTTCTCATCAACTTTGGCCCCACCGACGTCACCGTAAAGCGAAAGACACGTCTGCTATCCCCTCGACCGGATGAACAGGATACGCCAACAGGATGATCAGGATTTTGCAGGATTTACGGGATTTTTGACA
>JAKJFY010000140.1:0-1684 GCA_022704665.1 Spirochaetota bacterium
TATTATGTGGATAAAGCCAAAAAGGTGACGTTCTTAGGTCAATTCGAAGGAAAGTTTCTTACGGATCCCTTTGAGGTGAAGAAGGATGTCGCAGCGATTACAGCAGCGACCATAACATCGAAATCTCTCACCAAGATCGTCAAGACAGCAGGCGATGCTGCAATAGCCTATATGGATCAGAAAGTGATGATGGCCTCGATGGAAGGCGAAAAGCCAGCTGGCGAAACATCTATTGGAGCATCTCCTGCGGTTTCTACAGGATCGCCCACAGGATCGCCCATAGGGGCATCGACAGGAACAGCCAAAGAGAGCGCTAAGCCCCAAGCAGGAGGCAAGTGAGAATGAAAAAGCTGTATTCGGTTTTCAAACAAGGGATCATTTTTGATAATCCTTTATTGATGCTTATGATTGGGCTCTGTTCTGCAATTGCGGTAACGACTAATGTCTCGAATGGCATTGGCATGGGCATGGCAATGACTTTTGTGCTTCTTTTTTCGGAAATAATAATCTCTCTATTCCGTAACCTTATTCCTTCGATGATCCGAATACCCGTGTTTATCATCGTCATTGCAGCGTTTACTACGATCGTCGACTTGATGATGAAGGCCTACTTTCCCGAGCTTTCGAAGAGTATGGGAGTATTCATCCCATTGATCGTTGTCAACTGCATAATAATGGGCCGTGTAGAGGCCTTTGCGTCTAAGCAAAATCTGCCATCGGTGATTGCAGATGCGTTGGGAATGGGGCTCGGTTATACATGGGTTCTTGTCGGTCTTGCCGCAATAAGAGAGTTGCTTGGAAATGGGACTTTTGCGGGGATTCAGGTCATGCCCGCCTCATATGAACCGATTCTCTTCTTTATTTTGCCGCCAGGAGGATTCTTTGTTTTCAGTCTGTTTATTTCCTTCAATATATGGCTCAAAAATAAAATGGAAGCGTCTACGCGCAAGAAAGAATTGGTTTCTAAGAAGGAGGCCGCATAATGGATCTTGGCAAGATTCTTCTTCTGTCGATGTTGGTAAATAATATCGTGGTAATGCGCTTTATTGCGCTCTGTTCATATATAGGAATGACAAGCGATCTGGCCCAATCGATGGGCATGGGATATGCAGTGACCTTTGTAACAGTGCTCGCTACTGCAGCGACATGGCCCATCTATCAATATATTCTTGTGCCGCTTAATTTGACATTTCTCCAGATTCTGGTATTCATTCTGGTAATTGCAAGCTTGGTGCAGCTCGTAGAATTCTATCTAAAGAAGAATATTCCGGGTTTGTACTCGGCGATGGGCATCTATTTGCCTCTCATAACAACAAACTGTGCAATTTGTGCAGTGACTTTCGAGAACATCACGAATAATTACAACTTTATTCAGTCGATAGTGTATGCAATTGGCGTATCTCTTGGTTATCTTTTGGCGATGATTCTCCTTGCTGGTATAAGGGATCGAATGAAAACGAGCCCTGTGCCGAAGTTCTTACAAGGAACGCCGATACTTTTTATGGCCACATCCTTGATTGGAATAGCGTTTATGGGTTTCGCAGGGCTTATAAAATAAGAGGATATCGAGATGCTTATTACAATTCTTTTGACAATAGGTTTTTCTGCAGCGCTCGCTTTTATCCTTGGCGTGGCCTTGGGCTTCTTCAATGAGAAATTCAAGATCGAACGAGATCCAAAGATC
>JAKJFY010000141.1:0-250 GCA_022704665.1 Spirochaetota bacterium
TCTAGTCAAGAGGCTCTCGAGTAGCTCAGCCGGCCGCTCAAATTTACCTAAAAGAATCATCGCGGCGATGATATAGGGCTTAAAGCTCGCTTCGCGATAGGTCGCATCGCGGTAGCGATCGAAGACGCTGGCAGCAACTTCGCCGGCAGCGCAGGAGACACCCGTTATATCTGCTGGCAAACAATGCATATAGAGCGCCTGTGAGGAATTTGGTGCCGCGCTCCTTGTGAGCTTCATCTTTTCTTCGGTG
>JAKJFY010000141.1:345-579 GCA_022704665.1 Spirochaetota bacterium
CGTATGGCGCCCAGCTTTTGGGATACACAATATTGGCATCTTTGAATGCTTCGTCCATCGAATCGACATATGTAAAACTGCCGCCCGAGTCTATTGCCTGTTTTTTTGTGAGTTCGACGACATCAGGGATTAGATCGTATCCCTTTGGATAGGCGAGTACAATATTCATGCCAAAGCGGCTTGCAAGACCAATGATGCCCTGTGGCACGGACAGCGGCTTGCCATAAGAGGGGC
>JAKJFY010000141.1:588-1661 GCA_022704665.1 Spirochaetota bacterium
TCTTTTTGCCTTTGAGCCTGTCGAGGCCTCCAAAGTAATGCACAAGGTGCAAAAAATCGGCCATAGCTTGTGTCGGATGGTCGATATCGCTCTGTAGATTGACGATTGTAGGCCTGGAAGGCAGCACACCTGCTTTGACGCCATCGTCGAGCGCAGTACCAACTTCGCGCTGATAGCGGTCGCCTTCTCCAAGGTACATGTCGTCGCGTATGCCAATTGCTTCAGTGAGGAAGCTGATCATGGTGGCTGTTTCGCGCACTGTTTCGCCATGGGCGACCTGGCTTTTGCCTTCATCGAGGTCCTGCACATAGAGACCGAGCAGATCGCATGCAGATGCAAATGAAAAGCGAGTGCGAGTCGAATTGTCGCGGAAGTTCGACACCGCGATGCCTGAATCCCAGACTTTAGGTGAAATATTGCTTTCTCTCATTGCGCGAAGGATATCGGCAACGAGGAAGGTGGCTTGGATTTCTGGGAGGGACTTCTCCCACGTCAACAAGAAATCCTTTTTACACATTGCGATTTTCTTGCTGCGAAGATCATCTATGAGCTTCTTGATTCTATTTCTATCCATTCCAAAAATCTCCTTTAAGAGAGAAACTCCTTCCAAGATCGAGGCATTCTTCTCCCATAATTCTTATGCTATTCCTGCCTTTTTGTATAATCGAAGAGCGACCATATTTGCATCTTCTTTTAGCTTCTCCTCGTCGATGCAGACGATGTGGCCATTGTCGACCACTATCTTGCCATTGACAATAACCATCTCTGCGGCATGGTCATAGCCGCAGAACAGGAGTGCAGCCGAGGGGTCTGATAGCGAGCCTGCATATGCAAGTTTGTCGACATTCCAGCAAGCTATATCTGCCAGGGATCCTACTTCGATGGAACCAGATTGCTCCCAACCCAGGATCTCAGCACCGCTTTTAGTTGCCATCTGCCAGGCTTCTTTGGAAGTCAGGCCGGTAGCACCATAGCGTATGCGCTGCAGCAGCAGCGCCTGTCTTATCTCGCCGAGCATGTCCGAACTATCGTTGGAAGCAGAGCCATCCACAGCAAGCCCCACAGGTACTCCG
>JAKJFY010000142.1:0-1653 GCA_022704665.1 Spirochaetota bacterium
AAATCCCATAAGGTAGCAATAGCAAACCGAGAGATTCAGCCAGAAGATAACATCGTCGCGGAGAGCAATTCCTTTACCTACAATATGATGAAAATATCATCGATTATCTCCACCATTCTTTCGCTTACGGTGCTCATAATTAACCTATTGGGCTTGTGAATCTTGGCTGTTTCATATTCCTATTAATCTAGGCCTAATTAATGAATCGTCTCGTATTCTTGTCTCATAAATAGTTACATAGATGAATTATTCCAATCCCGAGCTCCAACTCCTCCAATCGATCTACAAGGTGACCGATGAGGGCAATAGCCCTGCGCTCGTGTCTCAGCGGCAGCTTGCGAATAGTGCAGGGCTCTCGGTGGGGCTTACAAACGCGCTTCTCAAGCGCTTCATCGAGCGAGGCTGGGTCAAACTCCTTCATATCGATGGGCGAAAGATCAAGTACGCGCTCACTCCCTCTGGTATGGAGGAGATAGCACTGAGAGCGGTGGAGTATTTTGCAAGGGCCGAGCGCAATACAGAGCTCTATCGAAAAAAAATAGACTTCTTCATAGAAGGAATTGCGCACGAGGGATACGACGCGCTGCTTCTTGTAGGGCTTTCGGAGCTCGATTTTTTATTCGACTATGCGTGCCTTAAGCAAGGAATGGGATTCTATAAGAACATGAAAGTATTCATGCGAGAAATCGATGCCCATGACTTGGATTGGGAGGGAGTGGTGGTTGTCTGTGCGGATAACTTTGAAGATGACAAAGACTTGCAGGATGATTTGCCAGGAGACATAAAGCAACATTTAGGCCTACCAAAAGAGGTGCCGCTCATCAGATTTTCGCAGCTTTTCATGAATGCAAATGTGAAAAAGAAAAAATCTTGAAGTAAACCGATATAAAGGCTTGCAAAACATATGAAAAATAGTCAATAATATCTAAAAAGAAGGGGTTAATGCGATGTCATATGAGGTAGCTCTCAGTTCCGCATTTCTTTCGGCATTAACAATGCCTATCATATTGAACTTTGCGCATAAAAATAGGCTCTACGATTCTCTAGATGCAAGAAAGAACCATAATGGCAACATTCCGCGCCTGGGAGGCGTTGGAATATTCGTTGCATTCGCTACTATGATGTTTGGGCTCATCTTGATCCAGCCGGGGACGGTTGCAAAAGAACTTGCTTCCCGTGCAAGTCGGCTTTGGCCGCTTGCTCTGAGCGGAATGATTATGCACATCATTGGGCTATTGGACGATATCAAGGCACAGTCTCCCAGACTAAAGCTCGCCATACAGATAGTAGCCGCAATCATGGTTGTTGCCAGTGGTTATAGGTTCAGAGGCTTCGGGTTTCGACAGGATGCGATGCAAGGCCAGTTAGCTTGGTTTTCCGTGATTCTGAGCGTGGGATGGATTGTAGGGGTTACGAACGCTGTAAATTTCATCGATGGGATAGATGGGCTAGCCGGAAGTGTATCTTTTATTATTGCGATTGTCTATGGAATTTTCTATTATCGCGTTGAAGATCCATCGAGCTCGCTTATCTGTCTAAGCATCGCGGGCGTGATTGTAGGATTTCTATTATTCAATTTTCCCATGCCAAATGCCAAGATATTTATGGGGGATTCGGGAAGTCTCTTTCTTGGGTTTTCTCTTGCGGTTATGC
>JAKJFY010000143.1:0-1626 GCA_022704665.1 Spirochaetota bacterium
ACCTGTTATCGGGCTCGATTGCACGCGGTAGAAAGCACGTCCGTCAGCGCCAACTTTAAGGGTTACAGGGCCTAGCTTGAAAGGATATGCATACCCAATGATGCCGTTTAGCTCCGTTGCGCTGACCAGCTTTGCTCCAAGCAGAGAATTACCTGCAGCTATCTCGTCGCTCGCCGCAACAACTCCGATTGCAATGCCTTTTTTGCCAACCCAGCCTCCTCCTATGGAAAGACCAGCACCAAATCCATTATTTTTGACAATCCAGTCGCCTGCCCAACTTAGAATATCGGAATCAGAGGCAGTACCGCTGACTATCTTTTGTACTCGGTCAACATTTTCCGATGTGGGAGCAAGATAAGCCCAGGTACTTATGTCAGTGAGCGTGAGCGAGCTATTAGCCCCCAAATCCAGCTGGGTTGCCAAAGAAGCTCGAATAGCCTTGGCTGAATACACGGAATGTTCCGCCCATGCCCATAGAACGTGCATCTTTTGGCGTTACTCCCGAGAACTGAAGAGTACTCTGCGCAGAGGCCGCAAAGATTGCAAGAATCAGTAATATAACGAATATCGCTTTTCGTTTCATATATTTGCTCCTTTATTAGAAGGCTCTCAGCTTTATGTAGGTTCGCTGCTGCTTAAGCTCTCCATCAGCGAATCATATAGCTCACCCGCTCCCGCTGCATCGAACAAGACTGCCAAATCAGGGTTATTTGTCAATGTGTCTGAATCCAAGGAGATAAAAGCAGCCGGATCTCCGTCTCCTTGTAGCGCTTCCAATGCAGCCACGACAGCTTCTCCTGCAGATTGGCTCTCATCGACTGGCTCAATATTTTGCACAATCAATATCAATGCCGCAGTCTGGGCCATTGTTCCATAATCGAGGCCTTCGAAAACTAAGTCAGCCTTACCTTCTTCATCTGTACCAATAAGATTTGCCAGTGTTGCGATCTGCTCATCCAAATCGCTCGCAACTAGATCATCAATAAGATCAGAAAGTTGTTCTGGATTGTCTTGAAGATTCTGGGGGATAAGGAGATCAATAATATCTCCCACCGCTGGCCCATTGCCACTGCCTTCCAGTGAAGCGAGATTTGGCAAGGCCTCATTAAAGCTATCGATAAGCTCATCAGCTCCAAGATCAGCAATCTCTATCTCAATAATCAGCGCTTGTGCGGCCTGTGCATCCTCAGGTTCGCCACTATCGACCACCTCTTCCAATTTGGCGATGATCGCATCTTTTGTAGCTTCATCGCTGATGACTGCCTCAATAAATGAATCAGATACTGTTCCAGAGCTTATGCCAGATTGTTCGATCAATGTCGATACATCCTCCTTCTTGAGTATCTCTGGATCGGGCTGGCCAAGATTCATGGTCTTATACACATTGGTTATCATTGCATCACAGCCCGAAAAGAGCAACGCGACTATTATGAGTAACGAAAAACATGCAACATGTTTCTTTCGCATAAATACCTCCTTTTTGTCATTCATGCGATCTCGACTTAACTCCACAACTTGACAACTCTACACAATATATTTTAGCTCAATTTGGCAATAAATCAAGAAGCAAAAAACGTAGAGCCTGAATAAAACTGGTCTTGGAAGCCCTGTTATTTTGACGAGATT